>CALJVJ010000015.1 GCA_937974625.1 uncultured Saprospiraceae bacterium | reverse complement strand
ATCCGTTTTCAACACAAAATAATAAAACCCATTCATCGGTGACCGAACATTAAAATTTACACTTGAATGACCTTTATTATAATGCTCATTATCGACAATCCTTTCTATAATTTGTCCACTCATTCCATAAACATATAAACTAATTTTAGAAGCATTTGGTAAATCAAAATTAATTATAGTTTGGCTACTGAATGGATTTGGAGTGACTTTTATATCTATTTGATTATCAATTGAGTGAATTTGATTGGTTGATGTTCTAGCACTTGTATTTATTACAGTATTTGTAAAAGGAGTTGGACAATCTTTTGCTATTTGTGCATGAAAGTCCGCACCTGCTGCTACCGAAAATCCTTCTTTTAAAATAATCGTCTGTCCTGCAATTAGATGGACATCTGTATTAATTAAAACATTAACCACTTGATTGGTTTCAATCGTTGTGCTAGCAGTATACGTTTCTGTGGGAATGGTTTCATTGGTGAACACTAATGATTCACTATCAAAATCAATGCTTTCATCAGTTTCACCATCACCGTCGTTATCAATATTATCACAAAGTTCTATAGCATTAGGATATCGAGTGTTGTTCGTATCATCAAAATCTTGATTATTAGCTACGTAACCTGATACTGAGGTGGTGTTACAATTTCTAACTATCTCTTTATTGGAGTCCCCATAACCATCTCCATCTAAATCTTTATAAAAAGGAACCAAATACCCACTTTCAGTACAATCTCCTGCTTTAATCCGCATAGTAAAATCTTTAAAATTACCAACTGGAGAAAAACAAGTTGTATAAGCATCACCTTCATGACCCTGAATTCTCATACTTAAATCTCGATTGATTAAAACATCTTCGGTAGGAATGGTGATATTAAAATTTGTAGTATGCCCATTGGGAGCAGAGGAACCGATAATCTCATTATAATCCGTGAAATCACCATCGTTATTCAAATCTGCATAGACTAGAAAAGTGAGATTATGCCAACCAGAATTCGCAGTCGTAATAGCTATCGGATAAGTAGTACCCATTGTAAACTCACCAAATGAATAAGCTGTTTGGTCGTCATAGGCAGCTCCATTTCCATTAAAAGTTTGGTCATTTAAAGTGACGGTTCTATAGGTTTTATACCAAACTCGGTTTTCAATGGTCGGTGTACAATAACCCGCATTTACAGAAAAAGGAAAACCATTGGTATAATAACTTTTTGCAGGCGTATCGTACTTAATTCTATACTGATAATTATTAGCACTACCAATATTCACTATCGTATTGATGTAAAAAGTATCCGCCGAACCAATATTAGTAATATCAATGGTGTTACTGGTAGAAAAGTCAGTTTCACCATGTTCTATGTTTATGTTACTTATGGTCGCTCCGTTAGGAATAACGTAACCCTTTAATTCGTACTGATTTTCACCTAAAGGATTGGCGGTAATATTTGTAGCAGTGGGTACACCACAAGCATAAACCTCAACTTCCGCCAAATTCAACGCTCGTTCACTGCCAGATTGAATTCTGACGTATCGGCCCGTTGCTGCGACTTCGATTAGCGTATCAGGAAGTGGGGTAGCATTTTCGAAATAATGGTGATAAACAATACCTACTTGATTTTGTGTCGTTGTCAAATCGTCGCTAATAAAAGGAGTAGTAGAGATAAAAACATAATAATCTTCTAATCTTCCAGTACAACAATCAGTTCTATTATTGATTAAAATTCCAGTAATAGCAGTCTCGTCTTTTAAATCAACTTGCCACCATGCATTAAAATCTTCAACGGCATCGGTCGCTGTCACTGAGCCATTCCCAAAAACACCATCTCTATTTCCATCAATGGCACGATTGGCATCCGCTGAACTGTTGGTGCTAGATTGAGTAGCAGTTTTACCTATGGCAACATTTGCAACAGCTAAACCATTATCACAAGTAAAAGTATTTCCAACACAATTACAATTTGCATCAATGCGGTCTCCATATGTGTCTGCATTGCCATCATCACATAATTTATATTTATCAGGACAATCAATGAAAAACTCTTTTACTAAGGTACAACCGTTGATATCGGTGATGGTTACATCGTGTAAACCTGCTGGTAAATTAGTAGCTGTTGTACCTGTATTTCCATTGCTCCAAGCGTACATATAGGGCATAGTACCATCAGAAACAGCAATTGTTGCCGTCGAATTGGCACCTGAAGGAGCGGTCGATTGAACTTTAGTTAAAGTTACTTCAAAAGGGGCAGCTTGTTTGACACTAAAGGAATAGGGAAAGTTGGTTATTCCATCATCAATAGTTACGGAATAATTTCCTGCTGATAGATTGTTAATTGTTGGACCTGTTCCTCCCGTACTCCATGTGTAAGTGTAATTCCCTGTTCCTCCTGTTGCTGTCGCAGTTGCGGTTCCAGTAGCATTGCCGTAGCAACTAATATTTGTGGTGGTTACCTCCATACTCAAAACATTTGCATCTGGAATTAGGATAAATCGCCATTTGGTATTCAAAGTATTATCACAACTATTTTGCTCAATTGTATCTCCTTCTATTAAACCGCTGTCTTGTATTTGCAAGCATTGGCCATTATTTGCTTTGATGGTAAAGGTATCTGTACCCATTTCATCAATCGAAAATATTTGATTTGCATTACCATGTGCAGACCACAAAATCATATCCGTTCCTGCTGAACTTGAATTGCCTGGCACATCAATATATCTGCCAGATGCAGTATGAATCATTCTAAAGGAGTTGGGCGTCACACCTATCAAATCCCATTGATTATTAGCAGCTTGAGCATCTGCTTGGGTAATTTTTGTACCTCTTGCGGTATTGCCATTATCAGTTGCTAAATATTTTTCGCTATTGATATTTTGGATGTAATATCGACCATTTTCTAGCGCAGAAGACCCACAACCTGTATCATTTTCATCAAACAAAATAGTATGTTTTTGGCGACTAGAAACAGTGGCAGCTCGTTCTGTCCAAACTCTTCCGTTATCCGCTGTGGCGGCATCTCCAATCGGTGCACCTTCTGCATCATTGACTAAGGGAGTGGAATAGAAATTGATGTTATTGCCACACATGTGGGTTTTGACATTTCCGTTATTATACCCTGAAGCATAAGGCAAAATACCTGGGGTACAGTGGCTACTACCTACATTGTGCCCTAATTCGTGGCGAAAAACACCCGCTGCATTATTGATACTATTGACACTAGAATAACCACCTACGCCTGCCCAGCCACCTGCCTCTGATGGGCCACCTGTTGGTACTTGGATACTCGCCACATAGTCTGCGCCTGTTAATGCTATTTCATCTGCAAACCAAGTCCAGACATTTCCTAAGACACTAGTTACTACTCCTGGATTATGTTCACTAATGGCTGTTCCAACCAATCGGATATATATATTTTCGACTAAAGAATTGGTCAATCCATTATTCACCATTTCTACCAAACTCAAAGCATGCGCGTCTATATCATTTGCTATGACAGAGGCTTCATAAGAATAGCCAACAAATAAATCGGCTACGTATTTACCAACAGCATCCTTTTCATTACAACCACTTCTACTAGTCGTTTGGTGTTCATCTTGGTGATTTAGCGTATGCTTATCTATATAATCTTGGCAATTAATTTGTCCACTTTCCCATTCTGAAATTTTATAAGTATTGCCATCAGTTGTTGGGCTAATTTCAAAAGCCCCTTTATCCGTTTCGATTTGAGCAGTTATTTTTCCAGTATTTGGATTGTAAATAATTATGGCATCCCGATAATGCCTTAAATGTGCAAACCTTCTATCGTTACTTCGCCCCCGATAGACTTCCATATTTTTGTAATACTGCTTTTTTGATTTATCTAAATAAATATCAATTTCCACATCTGGAAAAAGATTTAATTGTAGCCTTTCTGGTAATTTCGTCAGCTTATTTCTACTTGAATTATCTAGTTGTAAATAATTGATTCTCTTCGTGTCAGCTTGGTCTGTTTTAAAATTATCTCTGCCTTGAGTAACTGATTTCTTAAACAAAGGAGGGAAATATGCTTGAGCATTTAGTTCTAACGAATTTCCAAAAAAGAAAAGTAAGGTTGTAAGAAAAAGTGTTTTTCTGAACTGCATAAAAGTTGATTATCTTTTGATAAAACGATAGTAATCTAATCCCTAATTGAATTAGAGTCATATAGATTCTTAACTTATTTTATAGGGAATTTGGGGAAGGAAACGGGAAGTATCCAAAGTTATGCTATAACGACAAAAGTATCAAATAATATTGCTTTTCATTTTTTTTGCTGTAAAATCACCATTTAATGGAATCATTTTTTGCTGAAAGTATATTGTTTTTGAATGAATTTTTGTTGCTATTTTTCCTTTAAAACGAATTCACATCAAAGAACCCCTATTTCACTACCAAAAAAATTGGATTGAATGACTTTATTCTATTTTGCGTAAGTAATTATTTCTCGTCCGTAACGATTCATTCCTTTGTTCCCGCTCTTTTAAAAATAGTTGATTATATTTATGGAATAGAAATTAGCTATGAAAAAAATAACCGTTTTATTTCTTGTTGCCGCCTTTCTGATGCAATGGTTCGTTCCTTTGAACATGATTATGCAACAAGAAACTATCCTCCATGAAGGCACTCCTTTTAAATTTAAAACTCAACCTATCGACCCGAACGACCCTTTTCGAGGTAAATTTGTGGTCCTGAACTATGTTGCAGATAGAGTTGAGGTGACTAATGGTGAAAAGTGGTATAGTGGAGAACCTGTTTTTGTCAGGATACAAGAGGCTGCTACTGGTTATGCAGAAATTGCTAGTTTGGAAAAAGTCGCTCCTATTGATGATAAACACTTTGTTAAAGCAGAGGTCGCTAGTGTCTGGGGGGACAATCCTACTCGGGTGACTATCAAATACCCTTTTGAACGTTTTTATATGGAAGAGTCTAAAGCGCCCAAAGCAGAGGCGATGTTTCGGAATTTGTGGCGAGATTCTACAACGAATGTGTATGGTTTGGTGGTGATAAATGAAGGAAAGGCGGCTTTGGAGGATGTTTTGGTGGATGGGGTTTCTATACGGGATGTGGTTATGGATGTAGATTAAAAACCTGCCGCCAACTCAAACTGAACCGTCTCCTTACTAATCGGATGCCGAAACTCAATCCACTCCGCATGCAGACACAAGCGTTCACCCTTCACGCCATACAAATCATCTCCAATAATCGGTGTATTTAGCCCCGAAGGGTGTGCCGCATGAACCCGCAGTTGATGCGTCCGACCAGTAATTGGAAAAAAATGAATTCGAGTTGTACCATTCTTTCGTTCCAATACCTTCCATTCCGTTTTGGCATTTTTGCCATGTTCATAACAAACCAACTGCTGTGGTCGATTATCCAAATCTACCCGTAAAGGCAATTCAATCACACCCTCATCTGCTGAAATAATACCATCCAATAAAGCCACGTACCGTTTTTTGACCAAGCGTTTAATGAACTGATATTGTAAATAATGATGGGTCTTTTCTGATTTAGCAATGAGCATTAAGCCAGAAGTAGACATGTCTAATCTATGTACGATTAGTGGACCCGTAGCTTTTGGATATCGGTCTTTAATACGCTGATAAACAGAGTCCTGTATGTTTTTTCCAGGAACAGAAAGGAATTCGGTAGGTTTGTTAATTACTAATAATTGAGCATCTTCATAGACGATGTCTATGGTTTTTCCTTCGGCAGGATTGGTTAGCATCGGATTTTCATCCACTTGCAAACCTTGTAGCATATGCCCTAAAATGGGTTCGCATTTGCCCCGACAAGAAGGATAAAATTGCGCATGCCTTCTGACAGCTGATTTTGGAGACTGACCCCACCAAAATTCTGCCATAGCGACAGGTTTTAAATTGTGCAAGTAGGCATATTGTAGCAATTTTGGCGCTGCACATTCTCCTGCTGCTGAAGGTGGTGTTTTTCGGGCGGTAGACTCAAAAATATCCAATAAACTTTTATTTTCTTTCTGCGCATTCAAAAATGTATAGGCTTCGAATAGTTGTTTTTGAAGGCTATTGGATTTTGCTTTTCGCTTTTGTTTTAATTGCCGAAGTGGTGCCGCAATTTCGGCCATCTTTGCTTCATTCTCTTTGAGTCGATTGGCCCAATATTTTTGTAAGTCTTTTAAGTAATAATGCGCCTTAATGCTGGCTTGACTTAATTCGTTATCCAATAGTGCATACTTGTCGGCAGACAACGTTTCTTTAGCGGATTGCCGTTGTTCTTTTCTAGCTTTTTTCTTAGCCTTAAAATCTGCCTTTGCTTCGGTTATTCGACTGATGGCTAGTTTTTTATCTGTATCATAGGTAGTTTTGAAAGCTTGGTAGTCGGGATTGCTTTCTAATTGTTGTATTTGGGCAGTCATTTCATTGACCAGCAATTCTCCTACTCTAAAAAAGCTGCCATCTGTGAGCATGTCAAACACAGGAGGAACAAAGTTTTTATGATGATTGGCATTGGCCAATTTACCTGAAAAGGCAGCTAGATAGCCAAGTTCTCCAGCTTGATTCTGCACGACTAATACCCCGAACATTTTGCCGATAGCGCCTTCTTCTTTGGTTGCTTCAGTACCAAAATTATGCTGCCATTCGGTTTGTGTGGTTAGATGATGTTGCAATTCTTTTGCGGCAAGCAAACTGAGTGGATGCGGTTCGTAATAGAAAGGAAAGGTGAACCGTTCGGGTAAAGTATACTTATCCGTTGCTTCTTGAAAAGAAATAAAACAGTTTGCTTTGGCAGCTATCATGTACTTATTTTTTAGTGCGCAAAGTTACAATTTTATAAAGGGATTGATTGCCAAAATTAAAGGAATGATTTAGGCTTAATTTGGAATTATATTAGTCAAAATAGACTTATGTTTAGCGCATACACTTAAGTCAACCAAAATTGAGCTACTCATGAAAAATATGCTTCTTCTTTTATCTTTATTTTTAGCAACCACTTTTTGTTTTGGACAAATGCCAAAGAAAGCAGAAAGTGTCTCAGTCAATGATACTCATCTTTATTATGAGGTCTATGGGGAAGGCGAACCGCTAATTTTATTACATGGTTATACCTTATCTTCTAGAATGTGGACTCCATTTATAGCTGATTTTAGAGAAGATTATGAAGTGTATATTATAGACTTAACTGGTCACGGTAAGTCGGATGGTTTTACTTCTGACTTATCGATTCGGTCAGTAGCCAAAGATTTAGAAGCATTACTAAAATACTTAGAATTGGATACCGTCAAGGCAGTTGGTTTTAGTTATGGCGGGGATGTGCTGTTCCAATTAGCCATTATAAATCCCACTATTATTGAATCAATGATAACCATTGGAGCAGTAGGAACCTGGGATGTGAATAACCATCCAGACTATTTGAAAGCATTTACTTTTGAAAATAAAGATAATTTTCCGTGGATGAATGCTTACCATTCCAACGAGCAACAAGTACGGTCCCTAATGGAGCAATTCAAAAATTATACAGTCAAAGTCAGTGACGAAGAACTAAAGCGTATCCAGACAGATGTGATGTTAGTCTTCGGGGACGATGATGAGGGGATTCAATTGAAAGAGGCTTTTCGAGCTAGACAGTATTTACCTCATTCCGATTTATGGATAGTTCCGAATCAGCCGCATTCTGTGCATGAAGGCCTACATAAAGCAGATTTTATAAAAAATGCTAAGTTGTTTTTTAATAAAAAGAGCAAGTAATACTCTATTAGAAAGTGGTCATTACCTTTTTAGTTGCTACTTTATTTTTAGTGATTAATTGAACATAATATAAACCATTCATTGATGTCTTTTTTGTAAAAGGAACAGTTACCCAACCTTTAGGTGCGTTTTCAAAATTCACAATTTGGTTCATCAATTGACCAGTAGCATTATATAGATTTAAGACAAGTGGAGTGTCTTCTGCTAAATATACCCGAATAGTTGTTTGGTCATTAAAGGGATTTGGTGCAATAGTCCAAGAGTCAGTTTTTAAATAATTCTTATCATCAGAAATTGCATTGTCAAAAATAAATGACTGTGCATTATTTTGACCACAAGTGGATACTATTTTAGCATTGAAGGTTGCGCCATTAGCTACTGAAAAACCAGGTTTTAAAAGTATATGCTGTCCTGCAAAAAGGGAAACAGTAGAACTTCCTGAAATGCTGACGTTCTGATTTGTTGAAATAGAGGCACTTGCGGTATAGACTTTAGAAGGTATGATTTCACTTTGAAATAATTTATTTTCTGCATCATAGTCAGTATCTTCATCTAGCTGTCCATCATTATTATTATCTATTCCATCACAAATTTCCGTGGCGCCTGGATAGGCCGTTTTTTCTGTGTCATTAAAGTCAGTGTTATCAAGAACATAGCCCATTGGAGGATTATCACAATCTGCCATAGTCAACGGATTATTATTATCTCCATAGCCATCACCATCAGCATCTTTATATAAAGTGGTTGTTCCAATTGCTATAATTTCTACTTCAGCCAACGATAAAGATGCTTTTTTATTTAACTGAACTCTTATATAACGAGCAGTTTGATTTAAACCAATCGTTAATTTAGGGTCAGGTTTATCGGGTACATAATAATTGCTTACACCGCTTTGATTTAACACTTCCGTTAGCGTAGTAGATACGAAGGGGGTAGCGGATACGAGTACATAAAAATCAGTCAGGCGATTGGTGCAACAATCCGTTCGGTTAAACAGATTGATTTGATAAATATCAATCGAATTGCCTAAATCTATTTCCCACCATGCGTTGTCTTGTGAATTGGTAAAAGTGACAGAATTATTATTCATATCTCCGTCTGTATTGCCATCAATTGCTCGACTTGCTAACCCATCCTCTTTCGTAGAGGATTGTGTGACGGTTTTCCCCAAAGCTATGTTGGTGGTCATTGCTTGAGCTGAAATCGTTCCGATACAATTACAATAAGTATCTATGATATCATTAATGGTACATGGATTTCCATCATCACAAGGCATTCCAGTATCAGGGCCATTGGCACAAATATCGACATCATTACAGACCCCATCTCCATCATCATCCAAATTAACGGGGGCATCTAAGGTCGCTGGGTCACAATCATCATCAATCCCATTACAAGTGATTTCTACAGGCGTGGTTTTACCCGTTGTTCCTCCAACACAAGTGCCACAATTATCAAAATTCGCGGTGCCACCCCATTCATTATTACAATCTCTTTCACAAGGGTCTACGCCTGTATTCCCTTTGACACAAGTTCCACAATTGTCAATATAAGCTAAACCGTTTAGGTCGCCATTGCAATCGGGCACGCCAGAGAATGCTCTCCCTATAATATCCACTTCCGCCAACCCTACAATCGTATTTCCTACAGCTTGAATGCGAACATATCGACCTACTGTATTTAATTCATTCAATGAAAAAAGTTGGGTAAGACTATTATCTTTATAGTATTCATCATCGGCAATAGCTCTAGCGGCCGACAAACCAACATTTCCAAAAGGAGTATCACTAATTAGGACATAAAAATCTTTGAAATGAGTAGATGGCGTTTCCTGCTGGTCGCCATGCATTTCCAACGTATTCCAGATATCAATGTATTCAATGATTTTAGTTGCTCCTAAATCCAATTCCCACCATGGTTCATTTTCCATTTTAGTAATAGCGGAAGAACCTACAGGCAATAGTCCTCTTTGGTATAAATTCACATTGAGTCTTCCGCTATTATTTCCATCAATTGCTCTTTCTGGTAGCGGGTCAATTGATTCTCCTTCAAACGAGGTAGTTGTGCTCGTACTACTTTGAGAGGCTGTACCAGCTCTGCTTAATAACTGATTGGTTGGTAATAAATTGGCGGGGTCTTCTATTTTCGGGTTACTATAAGCAGTGGTATTTGGCGCATTTAAAATTTTAACTCTGATGGGAAAAGTAGTTGGCTCAAAAGTCGTTCGGTCAACGATGATTTCATTGACAATAAAATATAGTTGGTCATTATTGGCGGTATCTTTAAAAAGGTCGTTTGCGGCTAAATATGCCTCCAATTTGGCTTGGGAGACAAATTCATAAATCCGTTCTGGGTAGTCTAATCTCAAATCGCCTTGCGCCTCTGCTTGCTTAATACCATATTCATAAGTACCCGTTCTATCATTCACTGCCCCGTCTACTTTAAATTGTAAATCATTGAGCGCTAAATCAACTACTAAATCTGCCGAGTCATTAAGCGTAAAAGTCTTCTGTCTAGTGCTCGGTAATACGGAAGAACTGATTATAATTGGATTGTCTGGATGTTGGTTATAATTAGCAGTAATGTCGGGGTCTTCTTTTTCAAATTTATAAAAATGCTCAACATTTGAAGTGTCTAAATCTACAAATAGCCAAGGCGTAAATCCATTATTTCTTGTTTTTAACAACCCATTTCCAGATTCAACCAATTTAGAGGCAGTAATTCCATATTGTAAATCTGCTAATTTGATACGCTCAAAAGAGTGATTATGGGAATGTTTCCACAAATCTAAACCGACCGAATTATCATTTTTACCAGAAATAAAAACATCTCTAAAAGAATAATCAGCCTGATAAGTAATGCCGATGCCGACACTTACACCCCATGCCTTAAATCCATCAAAAATAGAACGTGATTCATGATTAATGCCCATATCTCTTTCGATAGACCGTAGTCCTCTGACAGAATTGATAATGGTGGTATTTTTCATGATTAAAGCCACTTCCAAAGGCATAATCGAGTCTCCTTCTATACTATATCCATTTTGACTCATAGGAAACTGGTCTATTTCAAATCCTGGTCGAAGTTTTGCTAAAGATTCGGAATCCATCCGACTTAAACTATTGATGGCGGCATTAAAATTAATCACGCCTACCGCAAAATTAGCATCGGCAATTACATTCCCTCGACAAACAACCGCTCTGCCTTTCATGCCTAAACCCTGACCTGTAAATAAATAATCATCATAAAACAGAGAGGCGGTATAAGGGCTTACATCATGGCCTACTTTAATATCTACGACTAAGTTATTATCCCAAAAACCAGTTTCATTTCCAGCCTCCGAAACAATGCCCGACCCAGTTACATCATACACTACATTTTGAGAAATATCGGCATGTGAACCATGATGTGCAATCCCCCAACCGGGGTTGCCCCAAACAACATTTCCCGTTACATTAGCCATATTTGTCCCATAAGCCGTACCTAATTTATGTAAATGAATAGAATAACGACCTCGATGGTTGGTAATATCCGCTTTAGGATTTAGTTTTAATTGAGAACATTCTTGTCCAAGGGCAGAAATTTTGGATTTGAAAACTTTTGGTTTTACCCATTTTTCCCAAATTAAGTCGTCTAATATTCTACTTTTATCCGTTCGCCCCATGTCCAGAAATGCTGCATTTTTAATGTTAACGCTGGTTGGATTGTGCATCACCATAAAATGCCCACGTCGAGTAGTTGCAGAATGGTCAGTAGATTTAAACCGAATATTTCTAGTCATATCCCCTACGTAACAATGCAAATCATCTTGCATCCGTCCTTCATGATTTTTTGCCAAATTTGCTGTTGTCGTAATAGTTGTTCCATCAATTGCTGCAATTGTAGCGATTTCACTTCCATTAGACGTTGCGTCTTTATTGCCTCCTGAGGTAATTAGGATTTGATCGCCTATTTTCCATCCATTTGGCAAAGTGTCTAATTTGACGAGATTTTGATTTTTTAAGGCATTGGCGGATAATTTGGTCATGACTCCTTTTTCTTGACCTAGTATTTCAATCTTACCCATTGTCACTAATCCCAAAGAAAGTTGAGTTGAATCCCAAGAATATCTGCCTAATACCCCAAGCCCATCTTCCATAATAATGGTATCACCAACCGTGACGTAAGTATCTCCTTCCATAATGTCCTCAAAGGCGTTAAATCGACTTTTTGGACCAACCGTATATTCTATTTGGTAGGTTATTAGACTATCTTCGAAATGATTAGTAGCAGTCGTATTCCAATTTTGGGCATACCCACTATTTCCTGCTTTGTGTGCATTGATATCAAATGGTTTGATTTGTAAATCAATAAATCCGTCAGTAGCATTTTCTGCCTTGATTTTGATATTGGAAGTATGCGTTCCTACAAAAGTATCAAAGATGAGCCTTGTAGTATCACTAGCACTAGTTTGTTTAATGGTCAGTGTTCCGTCTACTCTAAGGGCAAAAAAGTGGGCGTTTGACTTTTCTTTATAAGTGACGGAAATATCTGCGGGAATATGAACAATAGCCGCATTATCTGGTACGCTGTTTCCTTCCCAAGTAGCAGGAAGAGACCAGTCGCCTGATTGAATGGCTTTGTGAGTGGCAGCATCTGAGGGGATAAGATTTATTAAATCATGCTGGGCAGTAATGGAGAAGACAATTAACAAGAAAAAGTAAAGAGTAAGTTGGCTTTTTTTTATCATCAGACTGATTATTAATCTAAGGAAGAGATAGTGTGTTTTAAAATAAAATTATAAAATAATAGCCTTTATCAATGATTCAAATAATCGCTAAGTTAATTCTATTTATGAATTTTTCATTAGCTTAGAAAAAATAGATCACTTAGCCAGCAATAGAAAAAATATTTGGTAAATAATAGCCTTTTAGAATGTTATATTAAAAAAAAGGTACATCATAATTTGTAATTATAATATACCTTTAATTGTAGGGAGAATATAATTCTGTGAGGCTTTGTTGTTGAGGCAAAGCCTATGCTCTTAGGGTTTATGTTCGGTATGAACATTTGCTATTAATCCTAGTTAAATTCAGAATTAAAGATTTGGTTTGTTAATTAGTGTTTCATAGAGCTTCGCATAGTAGCTAAGAAAGTAAATTTAGCTTAATTATTAAAATATGAGAAATAATGAAGGGCAACAATAAGGAAACAACCACCTTTTCTTTTTGTAAAATCAATATATTCGCTAATTTTCTCGTTTAAGTTTGTTTTAAACATTAGATAAAATAAATCCATTTGCCCAAGTCTCTATTAAATTATCGCTCTATTTTCTTCAAGAAAAGGTTCTTTTCTTTCTTGTTTTTAGGACTGTGTTCTTTTTTATATTACTCGCCAATTTATGCGCAATCAAGTAGTGTAGATAGCATTGATTGGATGATAGATTCTACAGGAGACTTATCATCCGAACTGCAAAAAAAGTTTTTAGATAGAGCGTTCATTATCGCTAAACAAGAGCAGTTGGTAAATAAAGAAGCAGTTGTTCTACAAAGTATGAGTAATTGGGAACTGGATCAAGCAAATTATTTCCAAGCTATAACTAATTTAGATTCTTTTGAACAACTCGTGAATGCTTATGATTTAGAAGAATTAAAAGGTCAGCAATATTTTATTAGAGGAAGTATCTATTTGCAATTAAAAAAAGTTGAGCAAGCAAAATTATTATTTCAAGATGCCTTAGTGCAGTTTAGACGTCAATCTGATACTTTGAGCATGGGGGGAGCTTATACTAATATTGGAATCGTAGAAATGCTTTTAGGGAATGATTCCATTGCTTTATCAAATTATGAAAAAGCAAAAGTAATATTTTCGAAATATGAATTGGAGGATAAGCTAAGTTTGCTATTAAATAATATTGGATACTTGTACTTAAATCAGCATAATCCTAAAAAAGCCCTAACTATTTTTGAAGAGTTTTTGTCTGTTGCAAAAAAAAATAATAAAAAGATAGGAGAGGCTAAAGCTTATGGAAACTTAGCATACACTTATTTCTTACTGAAGGATTATCCGCAAGCTTTTTTATTTTACGAGAAAAGTATAGACCTCGCAAAGAAAGAAGGATTTAATGATGTCTTGGCAATTAGCTACAAGGATTTAGCAGAAACTTACGAAACGAAGGGAGATACTAAAAACGCTCTTAAGACTTTTCGACTATACCTTGATACACATCTCAAAAATGTAGGAGCAGAAACTCAAAAAAAAGTAAGTGAATTAGAGGTAAAATATGAAACTGCGCTTAAAGATCAACAAATAGCGGAGCAAGCTCAAGCTATCCATACCCTTAAACAGGAAAAAGTGATTCGGCAGCAGCGTTTTTGGTTAATTGTCACTAGTTTAACCAGTTTATTAACAATTTTTTCCTTCCTCTATTGGAGACAAAAAACTAAGCTCAAACAAATTGAAAAGAAAGAGCAGTAGAAGACAGACTAAAGTATCAAGCCCTAGCATTTAATGAGAAAGAGAAGATGTTTTTAGAAAAACAATTGGATTTTAAAAACAAAGATATTACTACGCTTACCTTAGATATTATCCGCAAGAATGATTTTTCTGAAAAATTAAAGACTTATTTATCTGAATTGGAAGTTATCTTGCCCAAAAAGTTTCAAGCTAAAATTAGGGAGGTAATTATGTTTACCCAATCTCATTTAACCATCAATGAGGAGCTTTCAAAGTTACAAGTCAATATTGACGAAATTAATCAAGCATTCTATGATAAATTAGATACAGTAGCCAAATTGAGTCCATCCGAAAAACAGATATGTGGATTAATACGCTTGAACCTATCCAATAAAGAAATTGCGCTTATCCGTAATACTACTACAGATTCTGCTAAAGTTTTTCGCTATCGAATTAGAAAAAAAATGAGATTGAATCGGGAAGAAAATATAGTAGATTTTTTAAAGAATTTGTAATAGCTGATAGTAGTTGAAGTTTAATATTTATAAATATCTAATAAATATCCTTGCACCCATTCTTGATACCATTTAAGTTTGAAAATTGACCAATATTCATGTATGTCTTCATGATTTTCAATGATTCGAAGGAAATTCCGTTTAGGATTTTTTCTTTTTAAGGCATTGGTCAATTCTTTTTTTATACTGAGCGCAAGCTCATCTTCGACAAAATCCAGCATAACATGGAGTTCTTCGTCAGCAGACATTCTTGGTACTTTGTAGTATTTTTTAATTTTTGCCTCTAGTTTTTCCACTTTTGCTTGTCGTTCTGGGGTATCTTCTATGCCTTCTTCCAAATCAACAACAGTCGTGATTTTTCGATTTTCCCGATGGACATAACAGATATTTCCTGCTAGTAATTCTTTTGCGATTGCTTTTGTTAATGATTTATGTGCCATTGAGGCAAAGTATAAATTATTTGTAGCTTATAAAAGTGTTAGCTTACTTTTGAGTTAGTTTATGGCTATTTTTTTTTATAATTGAAAGATGGAATCTTAATAGGGAGTCAGGTGAAAAATTCATTTTCATCAATAACTTAATTGAAAGTCATATTGGAAAAGGACTTTTCATTTGCTCTATCATTCCTAATGAAAGTCAATAATCCAAAAAAATGCAAATTACCTTAACAAAAATTGAAGATAAACAACTTCTTAAAACAATGATGCTGGGTTATTTTAAGGAAGTGGACCAATCAAAGTTAAGTATCAATAATTTTAAGGAATTGAATTATCCATACTTTGATTTATACTGGATAGAACCCGATAGAATTCCTTTTAAAATAGACTGTAAAGGGGTAGTTGTCGGATTTGTATTAATCAATGATTATGTGCTCGACCTTTCCTTCAAAGCAGATAAATCTATTGCTGAATTTTACGTAAAACCCAAATATAGAAGATTGGGGATTGGGAAGGCTACAGCTTATCAATTATTTAAAAAATATAAAGGAAAGTGGGAAATTAGACAAAAAACTACGAATAAGAATGCACATTTTTTTTGGCGAAGCATTATCGCCGACTATACCAATGGAAATTATATAGAGGTAATTCATGGCGAAAAGGAAACAGCCTTAATTATGCAATTATTTTCTACTATATAAAAAACTGTTTGATAAGAAATTACGGAAATTTTAAACCTTAACAAAAATGAGAATTACCCTTGTCCTTACACTAATCAGTGGTATTTATACTACTACGATTATTCAAGGAAAACGAATATTAGTCAATCCAACTACATAATCCTACGATTCAGCTACTTTTTATAATAGAATATTTATTCCATTAAAATTAAATTAGTATTTTTTTACTATATTTATGGTCTATTTTGAATTGAAAAAATATTTACATCATGGAACTTAAAATAAACGGAGAAATCCGCAATGTCGATGTAGAGGATAATATGCCTTTACTTTGGGTACTTCGAGATGAATTAAACATGACTGGTACTAAGTACGGTTGTGGTGTTTCTGCTTGTGGTGCTTGTACCGTTCAAATTGACGGGGTAGCTACTAGAACTTGCACTTTGCCAGCTTCTGCTGCGGTGGGTAAAGAAATCAAAACCATCGAAGGCGTTGCTGAGGCAGGACAATTGTCCGCTATCCAAAAAGCATGGATTGAGCATCAAGTGCCTCAATGTGGTTACTGTCAGTCAGGGATGATTATGGCAGCAGAAGCACTTTTAGATAGCAATCCTAATCCAACAGACGAGGATATTGATAAGTCGATGACGAATATTTGTCGTTGTGGAACGTATCAAAGAATCCGTTCTGCTATTCATACTGCGGCTAAATGGCGGGCAGAAGAGACGACTTTACAGGGATAAAAGAGGTCAGATATCAGACCGTTCCTATAGAACTGTCAGGTGTCAGATAACTCTTGATTTATTACCTAATCAATCTAATCTCTGTCAATTCGAAATTTTCAGAATTGTTTGATTACTGACTTCTTATTCAAAAACTAAGTCTGACTTCTGACAGAAAATTTTAATTTTTGGTCTGACTTCTGACTTCTAAAAAATATCAAAATGGGTAAATGGACTCGTAGAGCGTTTATAGCTGGAGGTGGATTGGCAGGTGTAGGACTAATAGTAGGTATAGGTGGCAATATGTACGTAAATAACGCCATTAAAAAATATTCTGGAAAAGGTATGGGAGACGGTGCTTCCATAAATGCATGGGTTCGAATTGCCCCTGACAATACCATTACCATGGCAGTACCTCGTTCGGAAATGGGACAAGGTGTATACACTTCTCTGCCAATGTTATTGGCTGAAGAATTAGAAGTGGACATGAATCAAATTAAAATCATGCATCCACAGCCAGAATCGCCTTATGCGAATACGCTTTTTTTAGATCCCAATCCTCGAAGAGCTTATGCTAGTTATTCTGTAATGGAGAAAGTAGCATCTTTTTTACCAGTAGTTGGTACAGGTGGTAGTACTTCTGTAAAAGATTTATATGACCATTTAAGAGAAATGGGCGCGACTGCTAGAGCAGCATTGATTGCTGCTGCTGCTGAAAAGTGGGACGTACCAGCGGCAGATTGTTATGCAGAAAGTGCACATGTCATCAATAAAAAGACCAAAGAAAAACTGTCTTATGGTTCTTTGGCAGAGGCAGCTTCAAAAGTTGAATTAGATTTTGATCCACCTTTAAAAGCACAAAAAGACTTTAAATTATTAGGAAAGCGAATCCAACGTTTAGATATCCCTGAAAAAGTAACGGGTACAGCTGAATTTGGTATTGATGCACGACCTAAGGGTATGTTAGTAGCAGCGATTCGACATGCCTCTTATGTTGGTGGTACAGTCAATGGTGTAGACAATGAGGAGGAAGTGATGCAAATGAAAGGTGTAAAGAAAGTGGTGTTATTGGAAAATGGTTTAGGTGCAGCTGTCGTTGCAGATAATACTTGGCGAGCTAAAAATGCTGCTATGGCATTAGATTTTGATGAAACAGCCAACACTTTAGAAAATATTTCTTCTACTGATATTTCTAAAATGTTAAATGATATTGTTGGGGATGATACCAAAATGATTGGTAAACCAGAAATGCATGGAGATGCAAATACAGTTTTAAATGACGACGCTAAAGCGGTAGAAGCGAGCTATGAGGTCCCGTATTTAGCTCATTGTACAATGGAACCGTTAAACTGTACGATGGTCATCAATGAAGATAAAGCCGAAGTTTGGGTAGGCCATCAAGGAGGGTCTTCTGTAAGAGATGCCGTTAATGCGGTTACTGGAATAGCAAAAGAAAATATCCACGTAAATATTCTTTATTTAGGGGGCGGTTTCGGTAGAAGAATCGAAGTGGATTTTATAAAAAAGGCTGCGATGGTGGCTAAGCAAATGCCTGGCGTCCCAATTCAATTAACCTTTTCTAGAGAAGAGGATATGAAAAACGGTATGTATCGCCCTGCGGTAGCTAGTAAATTTCGTGGATCTGTGGGTGGAGATGGAATGATTGATGCTTGGGAAAATAAAATAGCCTTACAATCAGTTTCTAATTCTTTTATGAAGCGACTTATGCCAGCAATGGTAGAACCTCCAGAAAAAGACCCACAAACTGCAGAAGGTGCAGTAGAATTGCCTTATGGTAGAAATAATGTATCCGTTCAGTTTGGACAATTAGACTTACCTGCTATACAAGTAGGGAACTGGCGTAGTGTAGGGGCCTCTCAAAATGGATTCTTTTCAGAGTCTTTCATGGATGAAATGGCACATGCAGCAGGTCAAGACCCTTATGAATTTAGAAAGAAACATATTCAAAAATCTGATTTACCTGATGCACCAAGATACTTGGCAGTATTAAATAAGGTTGCGGATATGGCAAGTTGGGCAACACCTCTTCCAGAAGGAAAGTATAGAGGTATCGCTATCTTAAAATCTTTTGGTTCTATCGTTGGGCAAGTAGCCGAAATTACTAAAACTGCAGATAAGCAAATTAGTATTGATAAAGTATATTGTGTGATTGACTGTGGTCGAATTGTTAATCCTGATACCATTGAGGCACAAATGCAATCAGGTATTATTTATGGTTTAACGGCTGCTTTATACGGAGAAATTACTTTGGATAATGGGCAAGTGGTTCAACAAAACTTCCCACAATACGAAATGGTAAGAATGAATACAGCACCGACTGTAGCGGTTCACATCATGGAAGTAGACGAGTATCCTGGTGGAGTAGGAGAGCCTGGTACACCACCAGCCGCACCTGCATTGACCAATGCAATATTTGCAGCTACAGGAGAACGAGTTAGAAGTTTACCATTGAATAAATTAGGGTATACTTTTGTATAAATGTTCCGATGACTTTAGTCGTCGTTAAGCATATTAAAGCGGCAATTCCTTGGTTGGAGTTGCCGCTTTTTTTTAGACATTCTGTGATTTCAGATAGTTTACAAGTTGTTTAAAAACTGATTTAAATCTTGTTCCTTTTCCAGATTCATTTTTTTCTTTAATCGGTGACGGGCTTTACCAACACTACTAGTTGCTATTCCTAAAATTTGAGCTATCTCTTGGTTGGTCATGCCTAATTTTCCATAGGCACAAAGTCGTTTTTCCCTGGTGCTTAAATTTGGTGCATGTATACCTAGTCTATAGAAAAAATTTGGATGAATTTGCTCAAATTGTTGGGAGAAAGAAGCCCATTGATCATTACTGCTCTGATTGTGTGCTAGTTGATTAGATAATTTTTGAATGGATTTCCTGAGCTCTAATGGATTATTGTTTGTAGCGATTTCTTTTAGGTGTTGAGTAGTATGGTCAAGTGACAACCGCTGGCGCTCTAAATCTAATTCTTTGGATAGGAGACTTCTTTCTATGGTATGTACTTTTTCCCTTAATAAATCTATTTCTGCTTCCTTTTTAGGAGCAGTTAAATCAGGCTTTTTTGTGTAGTTAAAATTTGAAACTGCTTTTTTTCGTTTTAGATTTTTATAATAAAAATACAAACTCAATCCATAAGCAAATGACAAAAATAGTAATAAGCCTATTAGGAGGTGCCTAAAACTGCTTTTTTCATTTATTAATTCTTCTTCCTTTTGATTAATTTCTTCTTCTTTTAAAACTTCTTGAATTTCATTTGCAAGGGTAATATATTTAGGATTTTTTAATAGTTCTATGTATTTTTCATTGTAGAGGTGAAAACTATCTTGATTGATTTGCTTATATGCATCTCTGATTAACATGGTATTTTCTTCTAGTGAAAATTTTGTTATATCTAATTCAATTGATTTCTTTGCATAGGATATGGCTTCTTTATAGTCTCCTTTTTTTGAGGCGATTATTGATAAATCCGTGTATGCCCATGCTACGGAATACCAATTTTCATTTTCTATAAAAAATGGTAAGGACTTTTCAATAAAAAAATTAGCAGTGTCTACTTTGCCTAATTTGGCATAACAGGTGCCTTTCAAAGAAGAAAAATCATGTCTCATGTAGATGTTTACCATGGAGCTATCTAATTTGCTTAGGATATTTTCTCCTTCTGCTAAAAATATAAGCGCACTATCTGCTTCATTATTCCTCAAATAAAAAGAAGCTATTCCTAGATAGTTTTGAATTAATTTCTTCGATATTCCTGCTTTTTTTAAAATATCATTACTTCTTAATAAATAATCTCTTCCCGATTGGTTATCTTCTAATCCATCGATATAAATATAAGCTATGTTTTCAAAGGCAATTGCTAAAAGCGTGCTGTCTTTATTTTGAATGGCTATGTTTTCTGCTTGTTGGAAATACTTTAAAGCGGTAGCATATTCTTCATCAAAGTAATATACCTCCCCTAGAAGAATAAACGTTTCTATTTTAGCTTCTGACAAGTCTAAACTATCATATAATGCCAATGCCTTTTGTAAATGAAATTTTGGTAACTCTTGATTGTCTTTTAGATAATGATAACTGGCGAGGTAATAATTAGCATCTGCTTCTCCTTTTGCGTACTTTATTTCTCTTGCGAGTTTTAAGGCATTCTCTGCAGCTTTTAATCCACCAATAGGCTGCTGCTGCCTGCTGATTTCATTCCATAAATCGACTTTCTCTTGCTTTATCTCGGTTTTATTTAAGCGATTAAATAGGCTGTCTATTACTTGGCAGTAACAAGGAATGGACGATAAGAATAGAAATATTATAAGTAATAGTTGTTTAACCTGCAATCTTGTTGTATTAATAGTCGAGTTTATTACTAACAAAATTAAAGAAAACAATTGGTTTGGTCAATTGATAGTATTTATATAAGCTTAGTTTTTTCAAGATTCCTTAAAATTTTCTTTATTCTAATTTTTTGAAAGTGAGAATTTATAAGGCACTACCATTTTTAATCTAAAATGCCTCAAAAATAGGTCTGTCTATCAAATGTCCATTCTGTTTTTTAGGTTTTGGTGATGTTTCGACCTAATTTTACAGTAGTTATTTATAGATTATTCTATAAATAGGTAATAGAGAGAATTTGTGTCTATGATACACGATTAGGTGCTAAACTTATAATGTTTAGCACCTTTTTTATTAGAAATTGTTTAAGGTTTTGTTAGGAGAGTGATTGTAAGTGCTGAGAAATCAAGATGAAGCTCCTTTATTTTTTCGTAGCCAAACAGGGTGACCGAGAATGCATTTTCGTAATCGCCAAATTTATTTGGCTGGTTGATTTTCAGCACTTTATGAGAACCAGCCAATTAAAATTGGCGGTTACAAGTAGTTCTGGGTCACCCTGCAAAGCTATGGGAAACATAAATAGCTATGAGTTCGCAAAGCGAATGAACCGCATGCGGACGGGAGGCTGATTTTCAATGACTTGCAAGCAGGGCCATCAGAATAACTTTAAACAACTTCACTACATAACTAACACTAAATAGCTAATAAGACTTTGACTATCTAAGTACAAAAAGGTTTAATTGGGTCTCTCAAATTTACCCTTATAAGCTTAACCGTCCAGACTTTAACCATCGTACTTTACGCTATAGCTTAAACAAATTTTACTGTATTTTTGCATTTTTAATGGTAAAAACGAACATTATTTATGATTTCCTACATAAAAGGGCCAATCTCCTTTAAAAATCCCACATTCATTGTGGTAGAAGCAGGCGGTATAGGCTATAGAATTAATATCAGTCTAAATACCTACGCTAAAATAGAAAAATCAGAAACCATAAAAATACTCACCCATTTACAAGTCAAAGAAGATAGTCATACCTTATATGGATTTGCAGAGGAAGCAGAGCGTAAACTATTTCGGCATTTAATATCGGTATCAGGTATTGGTCCAAGCACCGCCCAAACAATGCTTTCTGCCATGAGTCCCGAAGAAGCTAGAGCAGCCATTGTAGGAGAAAATTTAGCTGCTTTCAAGACGGTAAAAGGCATTGGTCCAAAGACCGCAAAACGGCTAATTTTAGACTTAAAAGATAAATTATTAAAAGATGGTGGACCTACATCAATAGTTGCGGCAGGTGTAGACAATACATTACGAAATGAGGCGTTATCTGCATTAGTTTCTTTAGGGTTCAACAAAATTCAATCACAAAAAGTATTGAGTAAAATTTTAAAGGAACAACCACAGGTAAAAACGGTAGAAGAATTGATTAGATTATCCCTTCGTCAGTTTAATTAATTAGGCTGTTATTCATTGTCTTTTATCTATTGAATAGAGAACGGACAAAAGAGAACGGGCAACCGACAACCGAATAAACCTTTCTCCGACTACCCCGTAGAAAAAACAGTTTTTATTTTCAAGTATAAAACCTTGAAATTAAACCAACTACACTTACCAAAGAACAAACATTGTTAAAATTTATCTTTGGTAGGCAATTAAATCACCCTTTTACGTTTGATAGACGACACTTTTAATGAGTGTTGACAAACTCATAAGTTTCTAAAGAGAAATTATGATTCATTTATTGATAGCTTTTATTTGGTACAGAAAGCCAGTTCCCCCTTTGAAGGGGGAGAGTATCGTACAAGTAAATTTTTTCTATCAATAATGTTTCTCTTTTCCTTTTTGAAACTTATAGCTAGTCTGTATTACTTAATTAGTGTTCTTTAAGGTTATCTGCTCAATACTTGCAGACCTATATAAGAACGTTTTTAGACATCTTTACTTAAATCGATTGAAAGAAATAGCGGATGATTGGAGTTTAATAGCAATAATGGAACAAATTTTGAATAATAACTATATGTAATTAACTATTACTCAAAAGAATCCCATTTCCTTTTAAAACACCAAGCAATTCTGCTTAATTAAAATAACCGTTTCAATCCTAGGATTTTCGCACTTGTTTACCATGAGCAAATCATTTTTACTTTTTTGTATTTCCTTCGTATCCAGTCTTTATTTATTCGCAGCCGGGCCTAGTCTGGATGGTGGATTACCGCCTTTAGAGGCGCCAATTACTTCCATAACACAGGATACCATTCCACCTATTCAAGATAGAACAGGAGATTTTATCAATAATTCATCCAATAATCCATTTGATTTGAAAGACCCTGCGGTCATCGATAAGAATGTGGAATATGATGTAGAAACGGGCAATTATATCATCACTGAAAAATTAGGAGATGACTATTTCAGAGCGCCTACCTACATGTCTTTCCAAGAGTACATGGATTACCGAGCAAAAGAACAAGAAAAAAGTTACTTCAATAGTTTGGCAGGTGTCAATAATGGGGATGATAATATTAGCGGTAAAATAGACCCTATATCAAAACTAAAATCTGAAATCGAAGATAATTTAGTTAATCGACTTTTTGGTGGCACAGATGTTTCTATCCAACCCCAAGGTAATATTGACTTAACTTTTGGCGGTTTTTATCAAAATAATGAAAATCCAACCTTAGACCAGCGTCGACAACGAAGAGGAGGTTTTGAATTTGATATGGATATTCAGATGAATGTGGAGGGAAAAATTGGAGATAAATTAAATTTATCCACTAACTATAATACCCAAGCTACCTTCGATTTTGAAAACCAATTAAATCTTGGTTATGCCAGCGATGCCTTTAGTGAAGATGATATTATCAAAAATATAGAGGCGGGTAATGTAAGCTTACCGTTGAAAGGAACCTTGATTCAAGGTAGCCAAAATCTATTCGGATTGCGCACAGATTTACAGTTTGGCTATTTGAAATTAAGTCTATTAGCCGCTCAACAAAAATCGCAAAGAGAAAATATTCAATTAGAAGGCGGTGCACAAGTACAAGAATTTGAGGTTTTTGCAGATGAATACGACGAAAATCGCCACTTCTTTTTATCTCATTATAATCAACAAACTTTTGAAGGTGCATTGCAAAATTTACCACAAATCAATAGTTTATTCAAAATTTCAAAAATCCAAGTTTGGATAACCAACGATAGAAATGCAGTAGATGCCTTAGATGCACCAAGGGAAATCGTAGCAATTGCAGATTTAGGAGAATCAGAAAGAGTTGTAGGCGTACCAAGACCTGCTTCTTCTCCAAACAAAGATATTTTTGGGAGACCTTTACCAGCTAATAATGCTAACTTTTTAGAAAAAGAACTTTTAGATGATAGAGATGCACACTTAATTGATAATGTAGTACAGGTAGTAGAAAGTTCCCCTTTTAATTTAAAGCAAATTCAAGATTACGAAAAGGTTAGAGCAAGAATGTTGACGGCTTCGGAATTTACCTATAATTCAGATTTAGGTTTTGTTTCGATTAATGTAAACGTCCAGCCGAATCAGGTATTGGGTGTAGCCTATGAATATACCTATAACGGTCGAGTATTTAGAGTAGGTGAATTTGCGAATGATGTAGCTGATAAAAGCTCAGATGGGGAAGAATGTACGCAAGACCCTAATAATGTCTTATTTGTAAAAATGTTAAAAAGTTCTGCCAATCGGATAGATTTACCGATGTGGGATTTAATGATGAAAAACATCTATAACGTTGGAGCTTACCAAGTAGATGAACAAGAATTTAGGTTAGAGGTGCTGTACCAAGACCCAGGAGGAGGAGCAAAAAGATTTATACCAGCAGGCAATTTATCTAGATTTCCATTATTAAGATTACTAAATTTAGATAACTTAAATATTTTAAGAGACCCACAACCGGATGGTGTTTTTGACTTTGTACCGGGCTTAACGATTAACCCACAAAATGGACGAGTCATGTTTCCTGTATTGGAACCATTTGGAGAATCTTTAGCGGAGCAAATCAGAGAAAGGTCATCGAATAGCAACGAAGCGGACCGATTAATTGCACAATATACGTTCCCACAATTATATGATTCTACCTTATTCCGAGCAAAGGAATACCCAGAATTGAATCGTTTCTTGATTAAAGGAGAATACAAATCTTCTGTTTCGTCTGAAATTTCTTTAGGGGCTTTTAATATTCCTGAAGACTCAGAGCGAATTACCGCAGGTGGGCAATTATTAGAAAGAGGTCGAGATTATACGATTGATTATAATATTGGTCGAGTACAAATCATCAACGATGCCATCTTAAATTCAGGTGTACCGATTAATGTATCTTTTGAAGATAATTCTCTTTTTGGTTTCCAAGCCAGAACAATGTTAGGGGTGCGAGCGGACTATGAACTAGGCAAAGATGCCGTCATAGGTGGTACGTTCATGCAATTATTTGAGCGACCGTTTACACAAAAAGTAAACTTTGGAGACGACCCGATTAACAATAAAGTATACGGTTTAGATTTTTCTATGCAGAAAAATGCGCCTTGGTTAACCAAAGCACTAGATGCCTTACCATTTTATAGTACCAAAGCAGAATCATCTGTTTCTATCACTGCCGAAGTAGCCACCTTGAAACCAGGTCATGCAAAAGCAATTAATCAAGCAGATGACGACGGGGCAGTATATATTGACGATTTTGAAGGAAGTGCAAGTCCAACCTCTTTAGGGATTCCAACTACGGAATGGGCATTGGCCTCTGTCCCTCAAAATGCTGGATCCAATGGGGGTAAAGCCTTCCCTGAATCTCAATTAATTGATGATATTAGAGGGGGTGTAAATCGGGCTAAATTTAGTTGGTATTCAATTGACCAAACGTTATCCGATACCGCAACCTATACTCGTCAAGTGCAAACAACCGAGATATTCAAAAACGAACAAAACGGTAATACTAACGGATTTAATACAGGTTTTGAGCGTTTATTTGATATTTATTATGACCCAACCACAAGAGGCCCTTATAATTTTGATGAAGTAGGAGGAACTCCTTATTCCGCGGGATTAAATGCAGACAATGGGAAATTAATGGACCCTAAAAGTAGATGGGGAGGAATCACAAGAGACTTAAGAACTACTGATTTCCAAGCCTCTAACGTTGAATTTGTAGAATTCTGGTTATTAAGTCCTTTCATTGGAAAAGGAAATGACGAAGGAGAAATTGTGTTTAACCTTGGAAATATTTCAGAAGACATCTTAAGAGATGGAAAGCGGTTTTTTGAAAATGGTTTACCTACCACACAAACCATTGATGCGGCTATGGACCGAGACTCTTGCCCAGATGTAGAAGGTCAATTGACACAGGTAACCAATTGGAGTAGATTGCCCAGAAAAATTAATAGAGTTCCTTATTTTGATAATAGTGATGAATCTTCAACCAGTCAGCAAGATTTAGGTTTTGATGGATTCGATGATGAAGGTGAAAAAATCCAATATGCAGAGTGGTTAGCAGCGCTTAAAAGTGCCATTAATGACACGACTATCACCAACCCAATAGAGAGAGATGTTTCCAATGATAACTTTACTCACTATTTAGATTACGCAAGTGGAACACCAACTCAAACACGGTATGATAAGTTTAATGGTCCACAAGGTAACTCTAGAAATCCTAATAACACAAATGAACAATTTATAGCAGGAAATAATAATGGTTTTGATTCAAGAGGAAGTAGAAGTCAAGCAGATGATGAAGATTTAGACCGAAATAATAGTTTGAATGAGACAGAAGCCTATTTTGAGTATAGAATTCCAATTAAAGCAGATATAAACGGCGGAATAGAGCTAAATGAATTTATCATCGGCCAAGAAACGGGAAGAGTTAATAATGCTGGAGACCCAGAAATATGGTATCGTTTTAAAATACCTTTAAATCAACCAACAGGAACAGTTGGAGGTATTAGTGATTTCCGTGCCATTCGTTTTATCAGAATGTATATGACAGGATTCCAGCAGCCTACCAACTTCCGATTTGCCCGATTAGAATTGGTTAGAAATCAGTGGAGAAGATATACCAGAGAATTAGCTAGTTTATTTGGTATTGCGACAAATCCACCACTTGATGCAGATTTTGATGTCAACTCTGTAAACATCAATGAAAGTGGAAGTCGTCAGCCATTTAATTATGTTCTGCCTCCAAGAATTGTACGGGAAAATTCCTTAGGTGCTTTTCCAAATGCCCTACAAAATGAGCAATCCCTTTCGATTAGTGTTTGTAATCTGCCAGATGGAGATGCCCGAGCTGTTTTCAAACCCACCAACTTAGATTTACGGGTTTATGAACGGATGAAGATGTTTGTCCACGCAGAAGACATAGACGGAGAAGCTGCGTATGAACGAGGCGAAGTCCAATTGTTTATGCGTTTAGGAAGTGATTTCGAAGAAAATTATTACGAATATGAATTGCCTTTAACCATGTCTGATGCAGACAATGTATCAGAAGATAGTATGGGCAATCAATTGAATGAACGCTATGTGAATGAAGTATGGATACCAGAAAATCAAGTAGATATTCCTTTAGACTCCTTTATATCCATCAAAAAACGTAGAAATGCCAATCCTAATTTTAATCTAAATGCACCGTTCTCTGTACCGTTTTTAGAACAAGAGGGAGCAAAAATTACGGTATTGGGTAATCCTAACTTAGGAGAGGTCAAAGGAGTAATGATTGGTATTCGGAATAAACGAGATAACGGGGTACCTATATGTACAGAAGTATGGGTAAACGAATTACGATTAAGTGGTTTTGATGAAAAAGGAGGGTCTGCTGGTTTGGGAAGAATAGATTTCCAATTAGCCGACTTAGGTAATGCGACTATAGCTGGTAATTTTAGTACCATTGGTTGGGGGCAATTAGAACAAAAGGTAAATGAAAGAGCTAGAGAAAGATACTTACAATATGACCTTTCTACTAATTTAGCATTAGGGAAATTTTTACCAGAAAAGTGGGGCATTAAAGTTCCATTTTATGCGCAACATTCGGTGACTACTTATACGCCAGAATATGACCCGTACGATTTAGATATTCCATTGAAGGAAAAATTAGATATTGTACCTGCATCTCAACGGGATTCCATTAAGGAACAGGCACAAGAATATAATTCGATAAGTACCATTAATTTTAGTAATGTTCGTAAAGAAAAAACGAATGATACTAAGCCGATGCCTTGGGATATATCTAATTTTAGTGCCTCTTATAATCATACAAAAACGGTCAATCGAAATGCCCTAATTGAAAATGACCAATCAGATATTTACCGAGGCGGTATTGACTATAGTTTTTCTTGGCGACCAAAATACATACAGCCTTTCAAAAAAATAAAGAATAAAAATTTAAAGTTTATTAAGGAAATTAATCTTAATCCACTTCCTAATTCCTTTACTTTCAATACTTTATTAGACCGTCATCAACAAGCAACTACCTATCGTTTTGTAGAAGAAGCCTTTAATACCTATTACATCAGAAAATTCCTTTGGAGTAGGAACTATGATGTAAAATGGGATATTATGAAAGCCTTGAAGTTGAATTATCGAGCAGAAAATGAAGGAGTGATTGACGAATTGGATAGCGAGGGCAACACCTTAAATGGTGATTTATTTGGCGGAACAAATAGAGATTATGTTTGGGAAAATATTAAAAAAGGTGGTCGTAATAAAAATTATTACCATACGATTAATGCCAGTATGAATGTGCCATTGAAAAATTTCCCATTCTTAGATTTCATTACTTTGAAAGGGCAATATAGTGCAACTTATGATTGGAGTCGGTCCGCAATAAACACCGATTCTCTAGGTAACGTCATTCAAAATAGTTCGACTCGCCAGATTAATTTAGACATCAATTTTGATAAATTATACAACAAGTCTAAGTACTTAAAAGAAATCAACGGTAAAGGTGGGCGAAAACGTAATAAGCCTAAACGAACAGCTGCCAAGAAGAAAGGAGAGACAGACGATAAAAAAGGAGCCAAAAAGAAAAAGGAGAAGAAAGAACGAGAAATCTCTGGTGTAGAAAAAGCCTTACTCCGACCGCTGTTACTGCTGAAAAAAGCGAGATTAAATTATTCTGAAAATTATGGGTCTGTCGTCCCCGGGTTCATGCCAGAATCCCAGCTATTCGGACAACAAGACTTTACTTCTCCAGGATGGGATTATGTATTAGGTATTTCTCCTGATGATGCTTGGTTTGACCGTGCCTCCGATGTAGCAAATGGTTATCAAAATCCGTGGATTACCAATAATGTCTTCTTAAATCAGCAAGTCATTAAAGATTATCAACAGACCATAGATGCAAGGATTACATTAGAACCAATCAAAGATTTTAGAATAGAAATTGAAGCGAATAGAAACTATCAAGAGAATCATACAGAGTTCTTTAAGGATTCGACGAATTATGAAATTAGAAATGGTCCAAATTATCAGCAATCGATTCGACACCTAAATGAGCGAGATATTGGTTCTTTATCTGTTTCTTATTTTGCCTTAAATACCTTATTTGAAAGCGATTTAGATGAGTTGTTTGCCACATTTGAAGACTATAGAAAAATCATTTCTGAGCGATTGGACAATACAGGTATTCAGCATGTCACGGATAATGATGGATTTAAATTTGGCTATGGTCAAACACAACAGGAAGTATTAATTCCTGCGTTTTTGGCGGCCTATACAGGCGGAGACCCAAATACAACGACCTTATATACGGATGCTAGAAAATTCCAAAATATTATTCCAAAGCCAAATTGGCGATTGACTTATAATGGTCTGGCTAAAGTAGGAGGATTAAATGAAATTTTCCAAAACATCAGCATCACTCACGGATATAAATCTACGTTAACGATTAATGCCTTTAATACCAATTTCCAATATGACGTAGAAAATCCATTGAGCTTAACGAATGTAAACTCACAGACTAATAATTATTATTCAAGGTTTGAAATTCCAGCGATTGTGATTGACGAGTCTTTCTCTCCTCTATTAGGTTTGAGAATGCAGATGAAAAATGGTATGCGGTTAGATTTAGATTTCAAGAAAGCTAGAAGATTATCATTCTCTTTATTGAACAGTGAGTTGGACGAAAAGAATACCACCGAATATGTTATCGGATTTGGACACCGCCTAAAAGATGTCAACATCCCATTCTTACAATTTGGTGCACCAAAGAAGAAAAAGAAGAAAGGCGATAAAGACCAACAAGAACCACCTTCTGCCCTACCGGGTGGAGGACGCCAAGGTTCTGGTCAAGCACAAGCCAATGATTTAAATATCAAATTTGATTTCTCCTTTAGAGATGATGTGACAATTAAGCACATTTTAGACGAGTTGGGACTAAGTGAAAGAACAAGAGGAGACAAGCAAATTAGAATTTCACCATCTATCGATTATACGGTCAATAGTCAATTAAATTTACGATTATTTGTAGACTATAATCGAACAATTCCATATACTTCTGCCACGTTTAAAAACACCAATGTACAAGGTGGATTAACCGTAAGATTCTCGCTGAATTAAAGATTTGAAGGCGATGAGGCGCAAGGGCTTAGAGGCGAAAAGGCGATGGAACTGATAGGTTTCATCGCCTTTTTCTATGGGAAATAATTTTACCCCACGGATTTTATTACCCCACGTATTACTATTTAGTTTTTTTATCTGATACGAAAGCAGCGACTGCTACCTTGCCTCCGCCTTTCAGCCCTTTCAGCCCTTTTGCCCTTTTGCCTCTCTGCCTCTATAACTCTATACCTTTTTACCCCAAAATTGCATTACCTTTTCCAAAAAAACATAGCTTTGCAAAAAAACATCCATCATGCCGTCATTATTTTTTTTTAAAGCGCTTCATGTTTTCGGTTTTGTATCGTGGTTTGCGGGCCTATTTTACTTAGTAAGAATCTTTGTCTACCATACAGAAGCTATGAAAAGAGAAGAACCCGCACGTAGTATTCTAGTGAAGGAATTTAATGAGATGCAATGGAGGGTTTACAAAATCATTTGTAATCCAGGAATGATGATTACTTGGTTTTGTGGGATAGCGATGCTATACATTCACGGCTTAGAATGGCTGAAAGTAAATACTTGGATGCATGTCAAGCTAGTGCTATTGTTTGCACTCTTGGCTTATCATTTACATGCTAAAAAGGTAATACAAAAACTAGAGAATGGAGAGGGGTATTTTACCTCTTATCAATTTCGCTTGTGGAACGAATTACCTACTTTATTTTTATTAAGTATCGCATTATTAGCGGTTTATAGAAATACCTTGAATTTTTTATATGCATTTGTAGGAATATTAATATTTGCTTTTCTTCTGGTAATAGCTGCGCGAATGTATAGAAATTATAGGGAGAAGCATGTTAGTAGTAAGCAGACACAATAAATAGTAATTTTATCGAAAAATCAATTGAGGTTATCATAAAAAAAGCGTTGAATCTAATGAAAGATTCAACGCTTTTTTTTATATCTAATTCAAGTTGCGGACAATTCTTAAAGAAAGAAAACCTGCCTATGCCGGTAGGCAGATGCGTTAATTTTTGGTGCATTTTAATTGCTTCGCCGTAAAATTTCCAAAAATTGCCTTATTTCCTTTCATTGTCCGCAACTTGGGTTATCTAGTCAAATATAAGCTTGTAAATTGTAATTTACCAGCCTTATATGACAAGGAGTAATTTATTCGTTGAAGTAAGAAGCTTCATTCTGTCCACCTCCTTCAAGTACTTCTAGTCTGTTTTTAAATTCAGTAGAAGTTGGTAAATCATCTTTTCTAGCAAAGATTTCCTTTAAGGCGATTAAAGTATTTCTATCGTTCGCATTAAGCGCTTCTGCCTGCTTGAAGAAAGGTAAAGCTTCGTCGAATTGAGTCAAAACTAATTTTCTCAATTCATCATATTTTTTTAATCCTGCTTTAGAGTAATCATCTGCTAAAGCATTCATCTCTTTAGTAGTTGCAGCTGCACGGTTATAGTACAAAGCACCGATACTGTAAATAGCATCAAAGAATTTAGGATCTTTATCTAAAGCCTTGTTATAAGTCTTAAACGCGTTATCAAAATTAGCTTGTGCCTCTTCTTTTTTACCTTCCTCTAATCCTTTTTGGTATAAATTATCGTAAATACTACCTAAAGTTGTATATAAAGAAACATTATCTGGCTCCTTTTTAATAGCCGCTTCTAATTTACCTGTTAATTCATTTAATCTACCATCCGCTAAGTAATGATTGATTTCGCTGAACAATAAAGAAATATCGTCTGGGAATTTTTTACGTCCCTCCTCTAAGAGCACTAAAGCCGCATCTCTATCATTTTCCGCTTCTAACTTGTACAACGCTTCATATACAGCTGACTTTTCATAGCCTGCATCTTTCAAAGTCATAAAGATTGGCTTTGCACTCGCCATATCTTGTGCATTTAAAGCAGCCAAACCAGTATAGTAACGCTGGTCATTTATCGCAGCATCATCCGCAAAGATACTTTCTTTACCGTTTTCTGTTAAGTAATCGTGTGCCTCTAAAGCATATTGGAAAGCAGTATAAGCAGTTCCGTACTCTTTCTTTTCATAATATCCCGCACCTTCTGAAACCAATTGACCTTGAATTTCAGAAATTCCTTTTTGAATAGTCTTTGGGTCTCTCTTTTCAGCAAATTCCTTTGCGGTGTGATAAGCCTCATACGCCAAGATAGCTGCATTTTCTACTTCTTTCTTGTGTTCAGGATTTATTGCCGCCAACATTTGGGCATTAGAGCAAATACTATTATAAATATTTCCTTTTGTAATCCAAGCTTTTGCGGAGTTCTTAGTATCCTCAGCAGTAGTTGCTGTTTCGATAGCAGCAATTGCTTCTTCTAATTTATCCCCATTCTTAGAGGCGTCCAAATCGTAAGCTCTATAAGCATTAGCTGCTTTTTTTAGAGCCTTTTTACCATCTTGTGCAGTTAATGTGCCAGCCACTAACAGTAAAGACAAGAATCCGAGCACTAATTTTTTCATTGTATTAATTTTTAGTTTGAAAGTTTTTAATCAAAAGATTTAAATTGTTTATAAAATACCTGTCTCATTTGTTTCTTGGCAAAAAAATCATCCATTTTTAAAATATGAGCTTTTTCTAAAGCGAACCGCCTTGCGGATGGGTTAGCTTTTTGTATGAGTTGAAAACTTATAGAAAAAATGTTCAATTTAAAACTAGATGGATAATTCTTATTGTCAAAAGTAAAGTTGACACAAAACTACAACTTTCGTAGTTTTTTTTTTATAATGGTTCACTATTAAGACGCTGTGAAATTTGATTTTGGTGTTGTTAAGACGTTAAAGACAGAATTTCGTATGTTAAAATTCGTTAAAACGAAAGTTAAAATTCAGCTAGCATTTTCTTAAACAACAGTAATTTTGGGGTAAAAAAAGTTAAATAAGGCATATTTTGCATCAAAACCCGTTACTTTTTCAAGAAAAACAAGCAATTCATCCGTCAAATATATTGCTAGTAGTACTTAATCCGTCATTTCTATAAAAAAATGAATTCGTTAAGAAACGACAAAAATAAATTCAATTCCTTTCCAAAATAATTCAAAATTTTATGCAAAAAAAAAGTGAATGATACAAAATAGCATCATTCACTTTTAATTTTATAGGTCTAACTACTCTTTGGTAGTCTCCTCTGTGTCTGTAGTTTCGTCATCCTCGCCTGCTTCTTTAGCAGCATCTCCTTCTGGATTATTCTCTCCTTCTGCAGTAGGCGTCTCGATTGGATTACCATCTTCGTCCAGCATTACTTCCGTTTCTGGTTCGTCCTCTGCACTAGGAAGTACTGCAATATCAGCAATAGCATCTTTATCATCAATACGGATGGTTTTAACCCCTTGAGTTGCTCTACCCATCACTCTCAAATCAGTTACAGAGATTCTAATCGTAATACCTGATTTATTAGTAATCATCAAATCTTCCTCCTCACTAACAGATTTAATGGTTGCCAAATATCCAGTCTTAGGAGTTACTTGCATTGTTTTCACACCTTTTCCTCCTCTATTCGTCATTCTATATTCGTCCAATTTAGAACGCTTACCGTATCCTTTTTCAGAAACGACTAAAATTGTTCTACTATCGTCATTCGGGTCAATACTAATCATTCCAACTACTGCATCATCATCTCCATCTAAGGTTATACCTCTTACACCTGCTGCACTTCTACCCATTGGTCGAACTTTAGCCTCCGGAAAACGAATAGCTCGACCACTTTTAACTCCCATCAAGATTTCATTCTGCCCATTGGTCAACTTTGCTTCAAATAAAGTATCTCCTTCTCGAATGGTTATCGCATTAATACCATTTGCTCTAGGTCTAGAGAATTGCTCCACTGAAGTCTTTTTAATAACTCCTTTTTTAGTACAGAAAATGATATAGTTATTTTCAGCGTATTCAGCGTCTTTTAAGTCTTCAATTTTGATATACGCTTTGACTTTGTCATCCTTAGGTAAGGCGACAATATTTTGGAGCACACGCCCAGCAGAGTTTTTCCCTGCCTCTGGAATTTCGTATACTCTCAACCAGTGACAACGACCTTGTTCAGAGAACAGTAATAGGTAATTATGCGTCTTGGCGGTAAACAAATGTTCAACAAAATCGGTATCTCTAGTCTTAGCACCTCTTGACCCACGTCCACCTCGAGCTTGCACACGATATTCAGTAACAGGAGTTCGTTTGATATAGCCTAAATTAGAAATGGTAATAACTACTTCTTCATTCTTAATTAAATCTTCAATACTAATTTCTCCATCAGAGTAGCTAATTTCAGAACGACGCTCATCACCAAATTTCTCTTTCACCTCTGCCAATTCTTCTTTGACAATATCTTTCTGCATGGTGTCGCTACCTAAGATAGCATTCAAATGCTTAATTAATTTTTGTAACTCGTCGTATTCTTCTTGAACTTTATCAATTTCTAAGCCTGTCAACTTAGACAATCGCATCTCTAAAATGGCTCTCGCTTGTAATTCTGACAAGCCAAATTTTTCCATCAAACCATTTCTAGCAATCTCTACCGTTCTAGATGCTCTAATCAAAGCAATAACAGCATCCAAGTTATCCAAAGCAATCAATAACCCTTCTAAGATATGCGCTCGCTCTTCTGCTTTTCTTAATTCATATTGCGTTCGACGCACCACTACTTCAATACGGAACTTAATAAACTCCTCTATTTGTTGCTTTAAGTTCAAAATTCGAGGACGGCCATTTACTAAACAGACGTTGTTTACTCCATAAGAACTTTGCAATGGTGTATACTTAAATAATTGACTCAAGATGACATTAGCCATAGCATCTCGCTTCACATCTACCACTATTCTCAAACCATTTCTATCTGATTCATCTCTCACACCACTAATCCCTGTAACCTTCTCCATATTAACCAACTCCGCAATCTTGACAATCAAGTTCGCTTTATTGACTTGGTAAGGAATTTCGTTGACTACGATTTTCTCCCGCCCATTACTATCCGTTTGAATTTCAGCTTGCGCTCTCAAAACAACTCTCCCTCTCCCTGTAGCAAAAGCCTCTTTCACACCTGTCATCCCATAGATAATCCCACCAGTTGGAAAATCAGGTGCTTTAATATGTTCCATCAAGCCCTCTAAATCAATCTCAGGATTATCAATAGTAGCAACAATTCCATCAATAACTTCAGACAAGTTATGCGGCATCATATTCGTTGCCATACCAACAGCAATACCAGAAGCACCATTAATCAAAAGATTAGGGACTTTAGTTGGCAATACAGTAGGTTCTTTTAATGTATCATCAAAATTAAAAGAGAAGTCAACTGTATCCTTACCCAAATCAGCTAAGATTTCATCACTGATTTTACGAAGTCGAGCCTCCGTATATCTCATTGCGGCAGGACTATCGCCGTCCATAGAGCCAAAGTTTCCTTGACCATCTACTAATGGATAACGTAAGGACCAATCTTGGGCCATCCGTACCATGGAATCATAAACAGAAGTATCACCATGTGGGTGATATTTACCTAAAACCTCTCCTACGATTCTAGCTGACTTCTTATGGGCTTTATTATAAACTAATCCTAATTCTGACATACCAAACAAAACCCTGCGGTGTACAGGTTTTAAGCCATCCCGAACATCGGGTAAAGCTCTAGAAACGATGACAGACATAGAGTAATCTATGTAAGCAGATTTCATGTGGTCATCAATCTTAATAGGTATTATTCGTTCGCTACTATTAGACATTGAAAGGCTTTAAAAGTGGAAAGAAAGATGCTATTGAACCAAGCTCAATTAGCAATCTGAGAAACGACGAAGTTAAATTTTCGTCTCTTCTAAAATAAATGAAAATAGCATTCTTCAATAGTATAAAGTGTAATTTTCAAAAACTAGGCAAATTTACAATATTTATAAGAATTTAAAGGCATTTTGCGGAACAAAAAACATAAAAAAGGAAGGTTATTTTAAAAAAAAACATTGCTTTCGAAAATTATTTTTAGCCATCAAATTTTTAGCAAAAAATAGCTTATCGAAGCGAATACGGGAGTAATTAAAATAGAAATTTCTGTTTAGGGCAGCGACCAATTAAATCCAGAGATAAAAAATATGTAATTTAATCCTCTACATAAGAAATTAATTATCATGAGTGTTATTCAAACCTTAATGGTATAAAAATTTATATTTAAAAAATTAATCTTATAAATCGAATAATAATTTGCTATTAAAAACCGTTAACTAACTGATAATCAATAAAAGAGGGCAAGTGGATAATTTTAGAGGACTAGCGGTCAATAATTGAAGTCATATGTCGCAATTTTACAAAATTTTCTTGGAAAAAAAGGAAAATTACAGTATAATTGTGGTCAGAAATAACAATAGAAAAATCAAATTTTAAAGATATAGTGTTTCATAGTGTGAGGGGTAACCGCTTTAGTGGTTGCTCCTTTTTCTTATTTAAGACCTACTCATTTCTCTTTAATAATTGGTCAGCAAGGGCTTGAAGATGAGATTTTCTCTCCGATGGAATTTTCACATTGTCTAGATGAAACATAGCTTTATCTTGGTAAGCGCCTTTAATTACATTGGCTAGGTGTTGAATATTATTTTTTTGAAAAATGGCTTTCACTGTTTTAATCTTATCTTCCTCATCTTCAGGATGAGATTGCATCAAAGTAAGTAATTTGTTTTTATCGGCTTCATTAGCCACTTCAATTGTTTTCAAGACCAAAAAAGTCTTTTTATTTTGTGCAATATCTCCACCTACTCTTTTACCAAATTTTTCAGGATCACCAAAAGTGTCTAAAATATCATCTTGCAATTGAAAAGCGATACCTACATTTCGACCAAACTCTCCCAAATGATAGACGTCTTGCTCATCAGCATTGGCCAAAATGCCCCCCATCTGTAAGGCACCTACCAAAAGTATAGCCGTTTTATTTTCTATCATCTTCATGTATTCAGGGATTGTAACCCTATCGCTCGTCTCAAAATTCATATCATATTGTTGCCCAATGCATACCGCCTCCGCCACATCCGTAAAAACTTTTACAATTGAAGGAATCAATCGTTGTTCTTCAATTTTCAGTAAATATTGATAAGCATAAATTAGCATAACATCACCAGAAAGAATTCCCGTGTTTATGTCATATTTATGATGAACAGTTGGCTGCCCTCTACGAAGTGGAGCAGCATCCATAATATCATCATGAACCAAAGAAAAATTATGGAAAATTTCAACAGCTTGAGCAATCGGTAGTGCAGGCTGTATTTCCTTTTTAAAAAGATTATATGCCATTAAAACAAGTATAGGTCGAAGCCTTTTACCACCTAGTTGCATAATATAATCCGCTGGCTCAAAAAGCGCTTGAGGAGCCTTATTAAAAGGATTAGCATGTAGGTATTCAAGATATATTTCCTTTAAATTAGGGACTGAATACATAAAATAATTTTACAGTTTAATGCCAAAACACCTGTCACAAATTCTACCTTTCGATAATTGGGCATCATATTTGAATAATATTGACAAATAAGCACTTTTTGTGAGCTTTTTCCAGTACTTGCCAAAATACAAGGTAACAACTAAAGGAAAAGCCACATATAAAGGCGTAAATCTATCAAATGTTTAGCAAGAGTGAAGGAAATTACAAAAGTAAATAATAACTACACACAAGTTAAAACCTTCCGCTCTTAACTTTTTTTACATTCATTCCCATTTTCCGATTTAAAATAAAAGTGATAACAGTCTTATGACTGTTCTATCTAACCATGTTGTAGAAGTCTCAAGAGGCACTAAAAAACGAAAAAACAGGCTACATCTAATAACCAAACTTACATTGAGAAACGGAAATTTATGAATGGTAAAAATAAGATACCAATACTACATTTAGAAGATAATAAAGCAGATAGTAACCTGGTACAGAAACTTTTAGAAGATTCTTCCATCAGATATGATTATACAAATGCAACAAGCTTAAGACAAGGTATAGAGATTGCCCAACAACGCAACATATCTGTCATTTTATTGGAGCTAAATCTATCAGATAGTACGGGGTTCAAGACCTTAACGAATTTATTAGAACAAGGACCTTTTCTCCCAATTATTGTGATTACAGGAACGAACAATGAGATAATAGGGAATCAATCTGTCAAGGCAGGCGCACAAGATTTCTTAGTCAAAGGACAATTTGATGGAAAATTATTAGGTAGAGCCATCCGCTATGCTATTCAAAGACACGGTACTCAGCAGAAGCTTGAAACCACCGCTCGCAATCTATCTGTAAGTGAAAAGCGCTACATTCAAGCACAATCCTTAGCACATTTTGGGAATTTTGAGATGGATATCGTCAATAATGAAATGCATTGGACGGAAGAAATCTTTAAAATATTAGGGCTTCATTTAAATAGTATCAAACCTTCTTTAACGGATTATATTAATTTCGTTCATACCGAAGATAAAAAAGTCGTAGAAGAATTCTTTGAGGAAATAGCAAAAACAGGGACTCAAGGTGGTATCGAGCACAAAATTGTACAGGATGACCACAGTATTAAACATGTCGCCCTTAGTGCTAAGCTATTTTATGATGAAATTGCAGAGAAAGTACTTTTGGTTGGGGGGCTTCAAGACATCACCGAGCGAAAAATTTCTGAGCAACTCATTATTGAAAAAAATATCAATACAAAAGCTTCCAAAGTAAAAGAAGAAGCTTTGATGAATATGAGTTTTCACATCCGAACGCCACTAGCGTCTGTTGTGAACTTAGTTTATTTATTAGAAAAATCTAGACTAAACACCCAACAAAAAGAGTTTTTGGATGGGCTAAAGACCTCTGTAGATGACCTTTCTATTATGGTCAATAATTTATTGAATTTCTCGATGCTCGTCACAGACCAAGTAGAAGTGGTAGCAGAAGAATTCAAAATAAAAGAATTTTTACAGAGTATAAAAAAGGTGGTTCAAATTAAGGCAGATAATGCCAAATTAAATTTAGAGTTTAATATTCTAAAGGGTTTGCCATCTACCATTTTCAGTGATTCCATCAAAATAACGCAGATACTTTATAATTTAATGGATTCTGCTATCAAAAACACGAATGAAAAGGAAAGCTTAGTCATTAACGCGATAGTTCAGAAAGATGACCAAGGTAATGCTGCTTTCATTTTTCATGTAGCGGATGCCAATACCCAACTTTCTTCCGAAAAGCTCAAAAAATTTGAGGAATCCGAAAAGTTATTAGAAGTCTATTCAGAAGAATTTGATGATGAAAATCAGCAAGAATTTTTAAGTATCGCAATGGTTACTAAATTAACCAAAATTCTAGCTGGCGATTTTAAAATAGAAAGTGATGCTGCTAATGGAACGACTTATCAAGTAGAAATTCCAGTAAAAATTGGACAATCTACTAAAATCAGTCATGGTGATGCACCAGATGTACCAATCAAAATATTATTGGTAGAAGACCATTTCTTAAACCAGATTGCAACGAAACGGGTCTTAACCACTTGGTCAGACTTAGTTACCGTTGATATTGCAGAAAATGGCTTAATTGGTGCACAAAAGCAGAAAGAAGTTGGCTATGACATCATTCTAATGGACATTCAAATGCCTGTGATGAACGGAATTGATGCTGCCAAAAAGATTAGAACGTTTAGTCAAATACCAATTATCGCCTTAACTGCAAATGCTTCCAAACAAGAAGCTGACCGTTGTATTTCGGTAGGCATTAATGACTATCTTGGCAAGCCATTTAAGCCAACCGATTTATATGCTAAAATTATGACGATGTTGGTAGGTGTAGAAGCTTGATAAATTTTAAATATAAAATGTAAAATCTAAAAGTTAAGCGGCTCGGGCCTTCCTTTTACAATTTTATTAAATAACAAAAACGCCACTAGAACTTATAGTCTTAGTGGCGCTTTTGTATTTTAATCTAAATGCTTTTTCTTTTATCCTTAAAAACTACGGACATCGCCTGACCCAGCAATACTTGATTTTACTTTATCCGGGTTTCCTTTATACTTCACATCCCCAGACCCTGCAATACTTACTTGTAAGCTACCAGAAACATTCACTTCACAATCTCCACTACCCGCAATACTTACTTCGCAATTATCTACTACAAATCCAGCCATATCTACATCCCCAGACCCTGCAACGCTCACTTCCAAATCTTCCCCAGACCCTGATAAATCCACATCCCCAGACCCTGCAATGCTTACTTCTAAATCATCTAAATTATTAAATTTCGTTTTACCGATAATGCTTCCTGCACCCGCTACAGATAATTCTTCTATTGTAGGAATCGTAATGTAAATATCAATACCATCATGTCTTTTCAAATTGGTACCTTTTTCCAATCGAACCCTCCATTTACCACTTCTAACGTCTTTATCGAGTAAGTCAATAATATTTTGTTGGGCTTTGATTTCAACTTTTTGCTGCTTGCCTTGTGTCAAATATACTTTAGCACCAATAGAAATTCCTAAGCCTGTAATTTCGTCTAAGTCAAGTGTTTTTGTAACTTTAGGACCTTCGCCAGTTACACCTTTCCCCCATTTATTCCATTGGGCATCCGCTGTAAAAGAGACCATTAAGCTTAAAAATAATACACTAAAGAATAAGCTGTATTTTTTCATATTTTTTGATTTAGATTGATTGATACTTGTTTGTCTAGTTTTAAAGACAGGTTTATTTTTAAAGGGTTGCAAGAGGAGGTGTTGCTATGTTGCTGTGTTGCTCTATCACAACATAGTAACACAGCAACATTGCAACATAGGAACCAAAATCACTCCTTCACATCCTTCAGCATCTCCTCAATTGCTCTTTCTAACTGTTGGTCAATCCCCTTATCTACTTTACCAGGCATATTTTTCACTTTAATCATCGGTTCTGTTTGATTGTTTTCCATCCAATTGCCATTAATGTCTTTGGCACTAACCGGAACAACTCCCCAAACCGAGCCATCGGGTAATCTTTCCCAACCTGCCCAGCTACAAGTCCCTGGGACAGGCATTCCGACAGTTTTACCAATTTTCAAGTCCGTATAACCACAGGCGAAACAATGACCATCCGAATACATACTTTCATTAAAGATAGCTAAAGTTGGCTTGGTCCAACGAGAGGTAGGTTCTCCACCGACTACTCTTGACTCTATCTCATAGCTAATAAACGGTACGCCTGTGAAAAACATTGCCAAGTCTGCTACTAAATCTCCACCACCATTAAATCGAGTGTCCACTACCATTCCTTTTTTATCAAAATATTTACCCATCATATCTTGGTAAATACTTCGATAAGGGCCATCTCCCATGCCCGGAATATGCACATAGCCCAATTCTCCATTACTCTTTTCTTCGACCTCCTTTTCATTCATTTTCACCCATCTTTTATATAAAAGTCGATTTTCGTCCCTTAAAGAAATAGGTTTCAGCGTAATCATTTCTCGTTTCTTAGTCTTGGGGTCCACAACTTCTAATAAGGTAAAATCTCCCACTTTTCGATTTAAGTATTTTGCCACATCTTGGTCTTGGCTAATCGTTTCGCCATCAATTTTCTCAATAATCATTCCTGCTTCAGCTTTAATCTTAGCTTTATCTAGCGGCCCTCCTTTAATCACTTCGTCAATTAAAATGCCATCACCTGTATGTTTATAATTCATAAAGATACCTAAAGAAGCAGTAGCATCTGCATTGGATACGCTATTGCCTCTGTATCTCGCACCTGCGTGAGAGACATTTAATTCGCCCAGCATCTCTGACAACATTTCCGTTACTTCAAAAGAGTTGCCTAAATGTGGAATATACTTTTCATATTCCGTCTTCATCTGATTCCAATCAATGCCATGAAAATTAGAGTGGTAAAAAATAGCATTGGTTCTAATCCAAACATGGTCAAACATCGCTTGCCTTTCTGCCGCTGCATCAAATTCCATTTCCCCTTTAATCTTTACCGCTTCCTTCTTTGCTTTTTCAGGGTCTATTTTAGAAATTTTACCACTGCTTAATAAAAAGAGGTTTTTTCGGTCTTTATCCCATTCCAATCGTCCAAAAGTAGCTCCTAATTTGAGTACCATTTTGGTTTCTTTGGTTCGAAGGTTGGTGCTCCATAAATTCATCCCTTTTTCAAACTGTGTCAAATAGTATAGTTTTTCTCCATCTTTTGAAAGTACTGCATCCCCTAACCGAGAAGAATGAATCGTCAATCGACTTGTTCGGTCTTTCATATTTTCCCAATCAAAGGTCAATGGTTTTACTTCGTCCTTATCTTCGTCTTCTTTCTCGTCTTCGTCCTCCATATCTTTTCCTTTCTTCTTGCCTTTTTTCTTACTATTTTTTTCAGCCGTTTCTTTGGCTTTCTTTTTCTCTTTTTTTGCCTTTTCCTTGGCTTCTTTTTCTACTTCTTCTATTGCTTTTTGCAATTTATAATCTTCATCATCCAAGTTAAATTTATCCCATGCTTCTTGGGTAAAGAACATGCTATAAACATCATTTTCAGAACGACCGCTGGTTGCATAAGATTTTAGACCATTTCGGTTACTAAACCAAATCATTTGTTTCCCTTCATTCACCCATTTAGGCCTGCCATCATAATAGCCACTTTCATTCAAATTGACCCGTTTTGAGCCATCTGCTTTCATTAATAATACCTCGCTATTATTCAATGATAAGCCCCAATCTATCAGCAACCATTCACTATCTGGACTCCAAGTAAAATATTGGTCTCCATCTCGCATATGGTATAAATCTTTTGGCGTCAATAACGTCACTTCTTTTTTAGTGGCTACATCCCTCACCTTCAAAGTTCGTCTTCCTTCGATAAAGGCTAATTTTTTCCCATCAGGAGAATATTGTGCTAAATAATTATCTGATCCGTTTTCAATAACAGGGCTTTCTTTAACTAAGGTAGCCGCGTAGAAAAACGGTTCTTCTTTTCTTGTTTTTTCTGTTTTATAAATACTCCATTTACCATTTCGTTCACTGCTGTAGACAATCGATTTGCCTTCTGGTCCCCAAGTCAAAAATCGTTCTTGCTCAGGTGTATTGGTCAATCTTTTGGTAAAAGACTCTCCAACGGAAGTGACAAACACCTCTCCCCTAGCGATAAAAGCAATCTCTTTTCCATTGGGAGACACTGCCATTTCATTGATTCCGCCATTAATGGAAATAAATTTATCGTTATTATTTTTGTCTTGTGTTCTAATACTAATCGCTACTTTTTTAGCTGCTTCGCCTTCTTTCATTGTGTATAACTCTCCATCAAAACCAAAACTCAAAGTTCCATTCCCCATGCTCAAAAAGCGAACAGGATGTACTTTAAAATCGGTCAATTGCTTCTTTTGCTTAGGATTGTCCAAAGCCATTTTATGGACATTAAACGTCCCACTTTCTTCACTCAAATAATAAATACTCTTTTCATCAGCACTTAAAATCGGATGTCTATCCTCGCCTTCATAAGTGGTTATCATTTTATGGGTATCTGTCGCTACATCATAGCTCCAAATATCTCTAGCGATAGAAGAGGTATGATGTTTTCGCCATTCATTTTCGCCACCTTTTTTATCGTGGTAATACATTTTTTTTCCGTCCTTACTCACTGCTACATACTCCGCAGGAAAAGTAAATAATTGATTCACTCTGCCGCCTTTAACAGGAACGGTATATAACTCCGATTGAGAACGATGTGGATATTGTCGGTGATTGACTTCATCCTGCCGCAATGCGCCAAAAAGGACATTAGAACCATCCGCAGAAAAAGTAAAAGGTTGTTCGTTATTGGAATGGTATGTTAACCTATTAGCAGGCCCTCCCATTGCATCCATCGTAAAGACATCAAAATTACCATAGCGGTCAGAGGCAAAAGCTATTTTAGCCCCATCTTTACTCCAAACAGCCATGTAATCATGCGCATCGTGATAGGTTAATTGAGTGGCGTTCCCTCCAGTAGAAGCGACTTTGTATAAGTCTCCTTTATAAGTAAAAACGATTTGAGTGCCATCTGGTGAAATAGTGGCAGAACGCACCCATTTAGGGGTAGTTTGTGCCATTAAAAAAGTTGGAAGGGTTAATAACAGTAGGAGTATTCTAAAGTTCATTTAAAAAAAAGTTAGGTTTTAAATATTTTGACTAAAGTAAATATTAATTCCTTGATATCAACGAAACCTAACTTTTTATTGGGAAAAGTACAAGAAATTGATATCTTTGATTCAGCTATAAGAAAAAATAACACCTCTTTTCTAACATATCAAATTTGCTTTTCTAGATTCGAGGATTATATTTCTATATACCTACCATTTATCTCTCTACAATATTTATAGATAATTACACACTCTTCTACCCCGAAGAACAACCCCAAATACAATGAAATATCTTAAAAAGATATTGGCAGTTTTTACTTGCCTATCCTTTGCCTTTACCGTTCATGGCAATTCAACCGATAGTTTATTTCAATTATTAAAAACAGACCTTCCTGATACCACACGAGTTGATGTTTTAGGTAAATTATCATTATCTCTAATTAGTACGCATATAGATTCTACGATTCTATATGCCCAAAAAGCAGTTGACTTAGCTGACAAAATAGCAGATACAGAACGTAAAGCTTATATGCTCAAAAATGTGGGCATCGGTAATTATTACAAAGGAGATTTTGTAGCCACACTAGATGCTTGGTTTGCTTCTTTAGCCACCTTTAGGAGTATTAACCATAGCAAAGGCGAGAGTAATTTATTAGGAAATATTGGTGCAGTTTATAATTCAACGGGGGACTATGCAAAATCCATTGATTATCATTTAAAATGTTTGAGAATTGCAGAAGAAAATGGGGACGATTTTCGACGAGCAACTGCGTTACAGAATATTGGTGCGGCCTATTCCAACATGCAAGAATTTACCCAATCTAGAAAGTACTACGAAGAAGCACTGGCAATTTGTGAGACCATCGACTATCAAAAAGGAATTGCCACAATTATCATGAATCTAAGTGAAGTCCATAGAAATACCAATTCTTTAGATACTTCTCTTTCGCTAAGTTTAGCAGCAACAAAAATTCTTAGGGAACTGAAAGACCCAAGTTTAGCGGAAGCCATTATTAGCAATAGTCATACTTATTATTTACTAGGAAATTATAAGAAGGCATCAGCAGAAGCATTGCAAGCTTATGAATTTGTAAAAAATACGGGCAGTGAGCATTTTGAACAACGAACTTTAGTCGCATTAGCTAATGCCTATCAAAAAAGCAATCAAATCGACGCAGCTATAAATGCTTATGAAAAAGCAGTGCTATTAAAAAATGTAATAGGTGTCAATATTGATTTACAAGAAGCTTATAAAGGTTTAAAGAAAGCCTATCAAGCCACCGGTAACTTTAAAAAAGCCTCAACTACGCAAGACAGTCTATTAAGTGTGACTCAGCAATTATTTGATATTGAAAAAAATAAGAAAATCGCCAATTTACAATTAGAATTTAATTTAGAAAAAAGAGAATCAGAAATAGCTTTATTAAATGTGGATAATGCTTTGAAGAGTGAAGAAATAGCCAAAGCAGAATTGCAGAGAAATTTCTTCACCGCCATTTCTTTATTTCTGTTAGCCTTAATCGGAGGAGTAGGTTACTTGTATCAATTTGCCAAAAGAAAAAATAAAATCATTTCGGCTCAAAAAGTAGAATCTGATAACTTATTAAAGAACATTCTACCCGTAGAAACGGCGGAAGAATTGAAAAAAAATGGCAAAGTACTACCCAAAGAATATGATTTTTGTACTGTTCTTTTTACAGATTTTGTCAATTTCACCAAAGCGTCAGTCAATGAATCTCCAGATACCATTGTTTCTAGTTTAGATTATTATTTTAAAAATTTTGATGAAATTATCACGAAAAATCACCTAGAAAAAATCAAAACGATTGGCGACGCATACATGTGTGCAGGAGGACTACATGGCAAAAAGAAAAGCAAGGTTTCCATCACTAAAAATACCGTAAAAGCAGCTACAGAGATTATCGAATTTGTTGAAAAAACAATTGAAAATCCACCTCCTCAAATTGTCCCTTTTCAAATTAGAATTGGCATTGATAGTGGTCCAATATTAGCGGGTGTCGTAGGAAAAACAAAGTTTCAATATGATATTTGGGGCGACACGGTTAATGTTGCTTCACGGATGGAAACCAATAGCCAACCTAATAAAATCAATGTTTCTGAAAATATATATAGCAATCTAAAAGACCATCTGCAGTTCGTTTACAGAGGGATGATTGATGTAAAAAATAAAGGCATGATGAAAATGTATTTTTGTAATTAATCACACTTTCACCACTACTTTGCCAATCGTCTGCCCTGTTTGAAATAACTTAATCGCATCTTTCAAATTCGGAAAATCAAAAACATGCCCAACGTGTGGTTTCCCAATATCTAAATCTTTTAATTCTTCAATCAAACTGTGCATCAAAGCGGTTCGTTCATATAAATAAATAAGGTTAAAACCTAATATGCCTTTGTTAATTTCACTCATAGATTGCGGGTCAATCATCGGTCGGGTCAAGTGTTCCCATAAAACTTTAAAGTAATTGGGCCGACTGCCTGGAGAAGCATATCTAGCAGCACCATAAAAAATAACTCTACCTTCTGGCGCCATTATATCATAAGCATTTTTGAAAAAAGAACCGCCAATACATTCCATCACGATATTCAATTCTCTTCCGTCTAGGGCTTTGGTCAAATCCTTTTTGAAGGTCGATTTATTTCTTACGATGACTTCATCGTAGCCTTCTTTTTTGACAAAATCTATTTTTTTAGAACTACCAACCGTACCGATGGTATACGCACCATATTTTTTAGCAATTCGATTGGCTAAAATACCGACACCTCCTGCGGCGCTATGCACTAAAATGGTATAATTTTCTCGAATAGCTCCTAAATTTTTCAACCCATAAAAGGCAGTTAAGACCTGCACCAAATATGCTGCACCTTCTTCAAAAGTCCACCCATCAGGCAAAGGCATAATATGCCCTTCATCCATATTCAAATGAGAAGTATAGCCACCAAAACGAGTCACGCCCATGACCTTATCCCCTACTTTGTAGGTCTTAGTATCTGGTCCAACTTTGATGACTTCGCCTGAATATTCTAGGCCAGGGATAAAAGTGCCTTTAGGCGTAGCACTGTATAAACCAAACATGGCAAAGATATCCGCGAAGTTTAGACCAATGGCTTTGACAGCAATGGTTACCTCATCTCCAATTGGGTCAGGTAATTCGGAAGTAACTAATTTTAGGTTGGCAATA
>CALJVJ010000014.1 GCA_937974625.1 uncultured Saprospiraceae bacterium | reverse complement strand
ATATAACCAACTCCTTCTACTTTCTTGCCACTTATCTCTCCCTGTTTGCTACCACCGTTTTTCAATAATTTCTGTAAAACTGCTGCTACATCATCCACTTCAAAAGCTAAATGTCCATAGCCTTTTCGATTGGGGGTTGTTGGTAATTTTTCCTCCATTTTATTATAGCTATAAATTTCCAATGTTGGTCCATTTTCTCCCCAGCCGGGTAATAATAAATGCACTCCTTGTAAATGAGCATTGGTTAATCCCAATCCTTTATCTAACCAATCGCCCTTTTGATTGCGAATAGGTGGAACGGGTTGACAGTCAAAGACTTTGGTGTAAAATTCAGCTAATGCCTGCCAGTTTTCGCTGATAATGTTGGTATGCACATACTTCATTGCTCAAAGTTAAACGTTAAAAGAGGTGTCCTTTCTTTAAAAAAAGTGAACCTACTTAAATTTTCCGTAAACCGCTATTTTTTAGCGGTGAAAAAAATATAAAAACCTTATAAGGCTTACCTGTTTTTTAGACGCCTTTACCTCGAAAAATACTTGTTTGACCTTTTTATGGAAAATTAATATAGCTCTTAATGGTACCTTTGTTTTAGCATTAAGTAATCACTTGACTTTTAAAAATCACAATATGAAAAAGCATAAAGGTATTATCTGGCTTTTAATTTTTTTAGGTAATCTTTCTATTACTTTAAACAGTCAAACAACAGTAGAAAAACTTAGTCAAGAACTGAAGGCCGCTTTTCAAAATAGTACTATTCCTGGTATGGCGGTCGCTATTGTTAATCAAGATAGCGTACTTTATCGGAACCAGTTTGGTTATGCGGATAAAGTGACCAAAAAGCTCTATACTCAAAACACCATTCACAATATTGGTTCGACTTCCAAAACCTTTATCGGTATCGCAATCATGCAATTGGTGGAACAAGGAAAGTTATCTCTAGATACTAAAATCAGTGACGTATTACCCTTCAAAGTTGTCAATCCTTATCATCCAGAGATAGACATTACCGTCCGACACTTAGCGACCCATACTTCATCGATAAGAGACCGAAATTTCAATTATGGATTGAGGGCATATGTTTCAACGGATGATAGAAAAGGTATTCGAAAAGGATTTCCATTTATATCTAAAATCCAATTTAAGCAGATGCTGAAAAATGAGGATATTGCAATGGGTGAATTCTTAGAAAATACATTGTCTAATAAAGGAAAATGGTATAAAAAGAAAAATTATTATAAAAATGCACCTGGTACTGTTGGACACTATAGTAACATTTCATCTGCTTTAGCAGGTTATGTGGTAGAAGTGATTACTGGTCAAAAGTATGCAGATTACGTTCAACAAAATATATTGAACCCATTAGGGATGAGGGCTTCGGGATGGCGTAAAGCAAACGTTGACCAAACTCAATTTGCCAGTCGATACCTCAAAGGAAAACTAGTTCCTGATTATCATTTAATTACTTATCCAGATGGAGGATTAATTAGTTCTGCGGCAGATTTGAGTACCTATTTGATGGCAATGATTAAAGGATACAAAGGGGAAAGTCAATTGCTATCTGCAGCGGCTTTTCAAACCATGATGACTAGTCAATTGAATCAAGCGCCATTAGTGAAGACGATTACAAGTGCAGAGCGTCATTATGGCGTCTTTTGGAATATATTCGGCGATGAAGGAAAGGGCGATATTGGACATTCTGGTAGTGACCCAGGGATTTTATCCTTTATGTATTTTGACCCCGATACAGGTACTGGGTGTGTGTTGACAACCAATGGTGACGAAAATCCGAATCATGCTAATGTAATTAAAATATGGGAGATTTTAGTAAAGTATAAAACTCAATTCTAAAACGAACAGTTATTTGGTAATGGTGCTATTCCTGATAGAATTGCGGCAAATTCAATAGGTAATTCTATCGTCTCGAATCCATCTTTTACCGTACCACCAAAGACTAAAGAACCATATCCTAATTCATTCATGTGTCCTCGTATATAAACAAAGGTATCTTCCTTGATTTTTACTGCTCCTCCAGACCGAGTAAAAGGCTGTTCGTTTACATGACTATGTGCCAAAATCCTACGGTAAATTAAATTTCCTTCTTTATCAAAAACTTCCCACCAATCCGCGTATTGGTCACAGCCGGTGTCTGGACTTTCTAAGGTCACGCTAAAAGTATAATCGTCCTCACTGCCAGTGAAACTCACTGCGGTGACTACCGCTTGACTGTCTTGATTGAGGATAAATGTTCCTTCCATAGGATTGTTGTTTTCGTTCATAGTAGCTACCTCTTCTTCTGGTATAGTTACCGTTTTTTTAGCACATGCTATAATGCTAAAAATGAAGATATTTAATAAAATGAATAGTCGCATATAGTATTTTTACTCCTTATCTGACCGTAGCAATCACACAATCACACAATTTTAACGAAAACCAATTAATTATTTCGCAATCGCCACTTCTGTCAATTTATTCAAAGCTCCACTAATCTTTTCTAAAATAGCTTCATTTTCAGTAATCCCATGTCTATCTCTTAAATAAAGTGGGGCATTATAAGCAACCTTCACTTCACCTGATGCTTCTTGATAAACTAATATTTTTTGTGGTAAATCTAAGCCAATAGTTTGCGCATTTTGCATCAAAGGCGTCCCTAATCTAGGATTGCCGAACATAATAATTCTAGTTGGCAATAATGTTAAATCTACTCTTGCTGCGTTGGCTTGGTGATTTAATTCGGTAATGATTTTTAGATTAGGATTATTTTCGATAACGGTTCTTAATTGTTGATAAGTTTGGTCGAAACTAACTTGACTGATTTTAGTGATAATGCCTGCGTGTAACATGATTTTTTACCTGCTTTTGTCAATTATAAAATAAATGCTTTTACGCTGTAAAAAACAGCCCTAATATGCTTTTAGTTTGTAAGGGGAAAGACATTTTTGTTTAACTGAAAAATAATGCCCTTCACCTTATTTTTACCCGAGTTTACCTTTTTTCTCATGAATCGAGAGAGACCTTGATGTATCTTTGATGTATCAGACTGCCTAAAAGAAATAACAGTCGGTTGAATTTTTATGAGCCTCTTCTGAATAAAGTGAGGTATTTTGTACCAACAGATTTATTCGACCTGTAGAGATAAAAACTAAATCACCTAGTCCAAAAAAATAACCTATGAAAAGTACTTTATTAAATATTCTAATTCTTTGTTATTTAGCCTTGTCTAATACCGTTGTTGCTCAAAAGAAAAGTCTTTATGACCTAAATAAAAAATATTCGGTCGAAGCACTAAAAGCAGATTTAACGACTTATAAAAAACAATTAGAAAAAGTCCATACAGGACTTTATGTCTATCACAACAAAGCCGAATTTGATGCTTATTTTCAACAGCTTGAAAATAGCATTACCGCACCAATGACTGATGTCGAATTTCACCGATTGACGTTTCCATTAAACAAATTAATTGCGAACGGACATACTAGACCCATTCCATCTGTCGGCTATATGGATGGCGTATTGCAGGAATGGAAAATTTTTCCTTTTAAGGTGTATGTGGACAAAGGAAATTTATATGTATTAAAGAATTTATCGGATGAAGAAACGATAGAAGACGGCTCGATTATTCATAGCATCAATGGCGAAAATGCTATGGACATTTATCAATTTTTTGTGGACCAAATTTGGCGTGATGGATATAATAAAACGGCACCAGAAACAGATGCCTATGAAATTTTCCATGAATTTTATGCTTATTTAATAGGATTGCCAGAAAAATTCGAACTAAATATAGAAAGCCCTAGTGGAGAAAATTCTATTGTTGCTATCACTCCTCGCACTTTGAAGGACATGCTAGTGACTAATAAGATTCGATATCCCAGTACGCCAAAACATTGGGAGGTAGACCCTAAAGTAAAGGCATTAGAATTAGCTATTGAGGGTAATATTGCGACGATGAATATCCGAAGTTGGAGTGTAGAAGACTATAAAAATAAAGGACAGAAATTCAAAAAATTCTTTAAAAAATCTTTCGAAACAATAGCAGCCGCTAAGATTGACCATTTAATTCTCGATTTTAGAAATAATGGTGGTGGCGACCCTGTACCAACTATCGAATTATTCGCCCATCTACATCCGGAACCTTTTACTTTTTATAAATCGGTCAAATCTAATATGCGTAAAATAGAGGATAATGAGTTATACGGTATTGGCTGGTTTTATCGTACGGTGCATAAGATTGGTTTTAAAAAGAAAGGAGACCAATATGAACCTAATTGGCTCGTTAGATTATTTGGTGTGAAAGGCTTTAAACCATCCAAACCTAATAAAACGATTTATGACGGAAAGGTGTATGTACTGACCAATGCAAGTTCCTTTTCTGCCACAGGAGAAATGACTTCTATTTTAAAAAGTCATAATCGGGCAGTATTCATTGGCGAGGAACCAGGAGGTAATCCTAACACCAATACAAGTGGTTTGCAAGCATTGATGACCTTACCAAATACAGGAAACCGTATCGTAATGCCTTTCTGGCAATGGGAAATGAATACTACTTTCGGCAATACAGGATATGGTGTAAAACCAGATTACCCTATTCGACCTAGTATTCAAGATATGATTGATGGTCGGGATGTAGTGATGGATTTTACGTTGAGTTTGATTCAGAAAAAGAAAGGTGCTGCTGTTGGTCAATTGATTTCTCAAAAGAAATAGATGGCTTATTATTAGCCTTTTTCAAAAATTGAAATATGATATAAAAAAATAAAAGCCTTTTTGAGATTAGGTATTCTGGCTTTTATAGCCAATTAAATAGCTTTTAAACAACTTCTCTATTTAGCAGTAACTTCTACTGCCCTATTTCCTATTCCTTTATTTTAAAACATTTGGATAAACCGAATGAATGCGCTTAAAGGTGTAGGGCTAATATCTTTATTTAAAACAATTTTAGTCAAAAAAGACTAATTTTTTATTTATTTTTGTTATTTTTGACTAAAGATATTTTTCTACCTAAACTAATCATCGAAATGAATCAATATTTCTTTACTGAAGAACACGAATTATTCCGCCAAAGTATCAGGGCTTTTTTAGATAAAGAAGTACGCCCAAACATAGAGCAATGGGAAGCAGATGGGCAAATCCCTCGTGAAATTTACAAACGCTTTGGTGAAATGGGCTTTATGGGAGTCACCTTTCCAGAGCAATATGGTGGTATGGGATTGGACGCTTTTTACGCTGTTGTGTATACCGAAGAAATGGTACGGATGAACTCTAGTGGCTTTTCTACTTCCATAGGTGCTCATGCTGGACTAGCATTGGCACATATGAATGCAGAGGGCACCGAGGCACAAAAACAGAAATATTTGATAGCTGGTTTAAAAGGGGAACTAATAGGCTGCTTAGCCATCACTGAACCAGGTGGCGGTTCGGATGTAGCTTCTCTGACAACTAAAGCAGTTAGAGATGGGGATCATTTTGTCATCAATGGTTCTAAGACCTTTATTTCTAATGGCGTTTTGAGTGATTATATCGTGGCAGCTGTTCGAACAGGTGGACCGGGAGCAAAGGGGGTAAGTATGGTCATTATAGATAGAGATACCCCTGGAGTGAGTGCGACTGCCTTAAAAAAACTAGGCTGGCATGCGTCGGATACTGGAGAAATTGCTTTTGATAATGTCCGTATTCCTGTCGAAAATTTATTGGGGGATGAAAATAAAGGCTTTTTCTATATCATGCAGCATTTTGCTTCGGAACGATTGGCTATGGCATTGATTGGGGTTTCTCAAGCACAATTAGCCATTGATTTAGCGATTGACTACATGGCACAAAGAGAAGCATTTGGTCGGCCGATTAGTAAATTTCAGGTATTGCGACACCGTATTGCCCAATTATCCAGCGAAGTAATGGCTAATCGGGCTTTTGTGTACACCCTTTATAGACGATTTGAGGATGGGGATTATATCATCAAAGAAGCCGCTATGGCTAAATTGGTGGCCACTCAATTGAGTGATAAAGTCTGCTATGAATGTATGCGCATCTTTGGCGGCTATGGTTATATGGAAAGTTATCCAATGGCTCGATTGCTTAGAGATAGTCAATTGGGTACTATCGGTGGTGGTACCTCGGAAGTCTTATGTGAAATTATTTCTAAAATGCTGATTGATTCAAAGGCTTATAAGGCGGCTGTGCCACATTAGTGGAATGGAAAATGGTGCGAAAAATCATAAATTTTACATCATACATCATAAATCCATCATGCTTTGGATTAGATGGATATATGATATATGAACTATGATTTAAGATTTTTTTCCTCCTAATGATTCCCTCCTTCAATTACTTAATTCAAGTTGCGGACAATTCTTAAAGAAAGGAAATGCGTTGAATTTTAATTCAAAATCAAAGATTTTTCTTAAAATTCGCCTTATTTCCTTTCATTGTCCGCAACTTGGGTTACTTACCTTAACCAACACAACAACTCATGCAATTCAAAACGGCCCTCTTCCTAATCATTCTAACCCTTTTATCCTTTTCAGCCTGTCAACAACAAGCGAAAGAAACCGCTAATACGGAGGTAACCTCTGCAAAAAAGACACAAGTTGAAGACCCAAGACCAGAAGGATTGACTAAGACAAATTGGTTACGTCCACCCTACAAACATTGGGCTATCAAAAATGTAGATAAACTCTTTCCTGTTGGAACGATTGCCAAAGGGGCAACAACCGTTCCCTTAGAAGAAGGAAATTTTGATTTAACAGATTTACAAATCGAACAATTTGATGGTAAAATCTATGGCTTCGAAGAACATTTAGATTCTAATAGGACGGATGGTTTTTTAGTTATCAACAAAGGAAAAATTATCTATGAAAAGTACTTTGGTAATATGACCGAAACTACTAGGCATAATTGGTTTTCTGTATCCAAATCATTGACAGGATTAACAGCAGCTATTTTGGCAGCAGAAGGAAAAATTGATTTACAACAATCAATCACCCATTATTTACCAGAACTAGAAGGAACAGCTTGGGACGGACAACCTGTACAAAAGGCTATGGACATGACCGTTAACATTAAATTTGACGAAGTGTATTTAGACCCAAGGTCAGATGCTTACAAATTTAGTCGAGTGACTCGATTTGTGGTCAATCCTAAAATTAAACCTGAATATGATAATGTGGTAGATTATTTTAAAAGTGTAAAATCAGGCGAAAACCACGAAGAATTTTTCCATTATGTTAGCTTAAACACTGAGGTTATCGGTATGATTATTAGCAAAGTGACTGGCAAACAACCTTCTGAAATGATGAGTGAAAAAGTATGGTCAAAAATAGGTGTAGAGCAAGATGGTTTTGTCGTTCGTGACCCAAATGGCTATGAAATGGTGAGTGCAGCAATTAATTCTACAGTAAGAGATGCAGGACGATTGGGTTTACTCATGTTAAATGATGGTCAAAGTAATGGCCAACAAGTAGTTCCAAAATCGGTGGTTGAAACCATTAAAAAAGGAGGAAGTATTGAGAAGTTTGCTCCATCTAAAAGAGGAAAGGACTTTAAAAACTTTCATTACACCAACCAATGGTGGCATACCGATAAAGCTGCCTTTTTTGCCAAAGGTTTATTCGGACAATGGATTTATGTAGACCCGACTACAGAAACGGTTATTGTGAAATTTACAACTTCTGATATTCCTACTTCAACGGAATACGACTGGATGAATAATATGAATTTAATGGAGGCGATTATTGCCCGATTAGGAGAAATAAATTGATTTTATTTTGACACGGAGAGACACGGTTTTTAATTATGACTTTTTATGTTTTTCTGCTCTTACTTGTACGCGTTAGTACAGAAAACATAAATGTAAACATAACTTCAAACGGCGTCCCTCCGTGTCAAAAGAAATACATCTAGTCAAGAAAAATAACTTAATATAAATAATGTCAAACATAAAAGATAATACCCCCATCATTATCGGCGTAGGTCAAATCACAGAACCCGTTCCCGATGACCTAACGACCGCCTCTTCTCATGCAGACTTAGCAGGAAAAGCTGCTTTAATAGCCTTAAAAGATGCAAAATCTGCAACTTTAGCCCAAGAAATAGAGGTCATCGCAGGCGTCAAAACCTTCTCTGATTCTTCTCCACAACACCAAGCTAAAACGGGGAGAACGAACAATTTTCCTCGTTCTATTGCCAACAGGATAGGAGCGAATCCTAAACGAGCCATTTATGATTCCGTAGGTGGAGATTCCCCACAAAAATTGGTGTCAGAGTTCGCAGAAAAGCTAGCAGCAGGGGATTGCAAATTGGTTTTACTTGCAGGAGGAGAGGCGATTGCCAATGCCAAAGCGATTAAGAAACAAAAAGTCCAAGTCAATTGGACAGAGAATATTGAAGGGCCATTAGAAGATAGAGGTAGAAGTGGACTAAGATTAATCACGCGGACAGAAATAGCAAATCAGATAATCATGCCCATGCAGTTTTATGCCTTAATGGAAAATGCTCGGCGGGCATCCCTTCAACAAACAAGAGAGGTCTACGCAAAAAACATGGGTCAAGCTTTTAGTGATTTGTCTAAAGTGGCTGCTAAAAATCCTTATGCGGTTGACCAAACAGCATACGATGCAGAAACCATCATTACGCCTGCACCTAGAAACGGTTTAATCATTGCCCCTTACACCAAAAAATTAATCGCCAAAGACCGAGTCAATCAAGGGGCGGCAGTATTGATGACCACTGTTGGACATGCCAAAGCTTTAGGTGTTGCTGAAGATAAATGGGTCTTTTTACATGGCTATGCAAATACGAAGGATAAAGTCTTATTAGAACGTCCTTCTTTAGGACAATCGGAAGGAATGGAACAGGCATTATTAGGTGCCTTATCGAATGCTGGAAAAACAGCAGCGGATATTCAGCATTTTGATATTTACAGTTGTTTTCCTATTGTCGTGAACGAGTCTAAACGAATTTTAAACATCAAAAAAGGTGATAAACGACCGCTTACGCAAACAGGTGGTTTAGCCTTTTTTGGAGGTCCTGGAAATAATTACTCGATGCATGCCATTGCGAGCACCGTAGAAAATTTGCGGAAGGAAAAAGGAAGTTTTGGGTTAGTCTATGCTAATGGCGGTTGGATGTCTAAACACTCCGTTGGAATTTATTCTACGCAACCAACTGAAGGAGATTGGACGCCAAGTGACAGTACTTCTTTTCAAGCCAAAGTCAATGAAAAGCCAACAATAAAGATGAATCGCCAACCAGAAGGGGAGGCGGTTTTAGAAACCTATACTATTCATTATTTCAAAGGATTTCCTGTTAAAGCAATTATTGTTGGTCGATTGAAAGCTACGAATGAACGTTTTTATGCGGGAACGCAAATGGCAGAGACTGAAACGGTGCAAGCTTTAAATAAAAACGATTTAATCGGCTCGACTATCTTTGTAGAGGCAGACCCTAGGGGCAATCGTTTTGCTTTTGAAAAAGAAGATTTAGCCAAATATCGACCTAAAATCATCGACACTTTTCGAGAAAACTATAAATTCTGTACTGTTGAAAGAGACGGTTGGGTATTGAAAGTAACTATCAATCGACCAGAAGTTCGCAATGCTTTACATCCACCTGCCAATGAAGAATTATCAGGTGTTTTTAATGCGTTTGAAAAGGAGGAAGGTTTAAGAGTAGCGATTTTGACAGCTGCAGGAAACGAATCTTTTTCTGCTGGAAATGACCTTAAATACATGGCATCTGGCAATCCGATATATATTCCAGAAATGGGTTTTGCTGGAATAACTAGTCGCCCTAAACGCCTAAAACCTATTATTGCCGCAGTTAATGGTTT
>CALJVJ010000013.1 GCA_937974625.1 uncultured Saprospiraceae bacterium | reverse complement strand
GTTCCTGCTACAAATACTTTATCTACTCCATTTTGTAAAGCGTAAAAAGCTCCATCCATTTTAGGAATCATGCCCTCATAAATTACCCCTGATGCTTTATAGGTTTTAAATTGTTGATAGGTCAAAGTAGGAATAACAGAAGTATCATCTTCGGCATCACTTAAGACCCCATCTTTTTCAAAACATAAAATCAACGTCACTTCGTATAATTCGCTCATTCCTACTGCTACTCTTGACGCAATACTATCCGCATTGGTATTTAATAACTGCCCTTGTTTGTCATGCGTGATCGCACAAAAAACAGGCGTAAAATCTACGTTCAATAACTTTGAAATATTAGTCGATTCTATTTTATCTATATCTCCTACAAAACCGTAATCAATATCTTTAACAATTCGCTTATGAGATTGAATAGCATTTAAATCTGCGCCTGTCAGCCCAATCGCATTCTCTCCTATTGCCTGTAAGTCTGCTACAATTTTTTTATTGATTAATCCCGCATAAACCATGGTCACCACTTCTAAAGTAGCGGCATCTGTTATTCGTCTGCCTTCCACTAAATTAGGTTGCATGCCCATTTGACGCATCAATGCACTTGCTCTTTTTCCTCCACCATGAATTAAGATTTTAGCTTCTTCCAAAGCTGCGAAATCGGCTAAAACTTTAGCTAATAGCATTTCGTCATTGATAACATTTCCTCCTATTTTGACTACTGTAAGTTGCTCCTTCATAGTTTACTATAGTTAAGTACCTAACAGCACTTTTGATTTGGAATAAAAACTAAAGGCGTGAACAGCGTCACGCCCTTAAAGAAAAGAACTCTCACTAGATTCTTACAGGTTGTTACCGAATTGGGCTAAAACAGTAACTTTAATTTACTTGGTTATAAAGACTCTAGTATATTTTTTAAAACTGCTTGTGCGGCATACGTTCGATTATTCGCTTGGTTAATGACTGCGGCATATTTGCTATCTAAAACATCGCCTGCTACGACTACATTTCTACGAACAGGTAAACAATGCATAAATTTTCCATTATTGGTCAAATCCATTTTTGCCTTAGTAATCATCCAGTTTTTATCTGTAGAGGCAATTTTCCCATACTTTTTAAAAGAAGACCAGTTTTTGGTGTAAACAAAATCTGCTCCTTTAAACGCTTTTTCTTGGTCGTATTCTATCGTTGCTCCTTTGGTGAATGCTTTGGATAATTCATAGCCTTTGGGATGTGTAATGGTCAAATCCATTCCTGCATTTAAGACCCATTCGGCAAAGGAATTTGACACCGCTTGTGGCAATGCCCTCGGATGTGGTGCCCAACTTAAAACGACCTTTGGCTTTTTGACCTTACCCAATTCTTTCATCGTCACCAAATCTGCTAGCGATTGTAATGGATGTCGAATGGCCGATTCTAAACTCACAATCGGTACTTCCGAATGCTCGATGAATTTATTTAAAATAAAATCAGCATAGTCCTTCTTCTTGTCTGTCAAGGAAGGGAAGGTTCGAATCCCAATAATATCGGCATATTGACTAATCACTTTTGCGGCTTCTTTGATGTGTTCCGCTTTGTCGGTATTCATCGTCACGCCATCTTCAAATTCTAAATTCCAACCTTCCGTCATATTCATCACTATGACATTCATCCCTAAATTTAAAGCAGCCTTTTGCGTGCTCAAACGCGTCCTTAAACTTGGATTAAAAAAAAGTAAGACCAACGTTTTATCTTGTCCTAGACTTTTATACTTCAAAGGATTTTTTTTCAATTTTATTCCTTCTTTGACTAGGTCTTTTATGCTTTTGACATCGTGTACGGATGTGAAATTTCTCATATTTTATTCAAGGTTTATGAGGTTATGAGGTTTATGAGGTTTATGAGGTTTACGACCTTATCAGCCCTATATACCTTATTCACCTTATCAGCCTCATCACCTTAATCTACATGGTCAATTATCGTTGCGCCTTTCCAATGTGCCGTCAATACTTTTGAAAAAGCTTTTATAAATACATCTACCTCCCTTTTGGTCAAACCTAAAGGTGGTAACAACCGCATCACATTTGGGTCAGAAGACGAACCTGTGAATATTCTTCGTTGAAAGAGCATTTCTTTTCTCAATTCTTTAATTGGAAACCCCATATCAATGCCTATCATCAATCCCATTCCTCTGACTTCTTTGACTCCTTTTAATTTTTTCGCTTCCGCTAAAAAATAGTTTCCTACTTCTTTTGCATTGTCCATCAAACCATCTGCTTTTAAGACTTCTAAAACAGCGATACTAGCCGCACAAGCTAAATGGTTACCGCCAAAGGTCGTTCCCAACAAACCATAAGAGGCTTTGAAGACCTTCGGATTAATCAAAATGCCACCAACAGGAAATCCATTCCCCATACCTTTCGCCATCGAAATGATATCAGGCTTTATCTTTGTATGCTGAAAAGAAAAGAAATGCCCACTTCGACCAAAACCCGATTGAATTTCATCTAAAATCAAAATGGCTTTATGCTTTTTGCATAATTTGCTTAAGCCTTCTAAAAATGCTTTTTTTGCTACATGGATACCACCTATACCTTGAATACCTTCCACTATCACCGCACAAACGTCTCCTTTCTTCAAACTCTTCTCAACCGACTTCAACTGGTTAAATTTGTGAAATTCTTTTTTAAATAATTTATTAATTGGTGCTTGAATGCTCGACTTATCCGTTACATTAACTGCTGCGGAAGTACGTCCGTGAAATGCTTTTTTAAAGGAAATGACCTTCGTTTTGCCTGTTTTAAAAGAGGCTAATTTTAAAGCATTTTCATTGGCTTCTGCACCAGAGTTACATAAAAACAATTCATAATACTTACAATTAGAAACATCGCATAGTTTTTTCGCTAATTGTTCTTGTAAAGGATTTTGAATAGAATTACTGTAAAAACCAATAGTAGCAACTTGCTCTTGTAATTTTTGTACATAAGTAGGGTGCGAATGACCAATAGAAATTACAGCATGACCACCATATAAATCTAAATACGCTGTATTATCTTTATCATAT
>CALJVJ010000012.1 GCA_937974625.1 uncultured Saprospiraceae bacterium | reverse complement strand
TTAATAATTCTTTGTTGTAAAATATTTATTTTTTTGCTTCAAAAAAAAATAATCTCTTTCACAATATCCTCTGCCACCTCCTTCTTACTCTTTAAAGGAAAGTCCTTCACCTCTGTCGCAGAAATAATTTTCACCTTATTTGTATCATGTCGAAAACCAGCCCCTTTGTCTTGTAAAGAATTTAAAACAATCATATCAAAATTCTTCTTCACTAATTTTCCTTTGGCATTCTCTAATTCATTATTGGTTTCTAAAGCAAATCCTACAATTAGTTGATTCTTTTTCTTCTTTTTGCCTAAAGAGGCCGCGATATCCTGTGTTCTAGCTAAAGGAATGGTCAATCCACCTGCTTTCTTTTTAATCTTCTGATTCGCTACGGTCTCTGGTCGATAATCCGCTACAGCTGCTGCTAAAACAGCTATGGAAGCCTTAGGAAAAGACTTTGTTGCTGCCTCGTACATATCTTGCGCCGTTTGTACTCTAGTCGTTTTAACTCCAGCTGCTGTTGTTCCTAAATGGGTTGGTCCTAAAATTAATTCTACTTCGGCACCTTTGGCAGCTAAGGCTTCGGCAATGGCTATACCCATTTTACCAGAAGACCGATTTCCGATGAACCTGACAGGGTCAATTGGTTCATACGTTGGTCCCGCAGTTACTATTGCTTTTTTGCCTGATAACTCTTTTTTAGCGGATAGAAATTCCGTTAAGTGCGTAACGATATCTTCGGGTTCAGCCATGCGACCTGCACCGACTAATCCACTTGCTAATTCTCCATGTCCCACAGGAATTATTTTATTTCCATAGGTCTTTATTTTGTCAATATTATTTTGAGTTGAAGGATGTTTCCACATATCCAAGTCCATCGCAGGTGCTACAAAAACAGGGCATTTTGCAGATAAGTAGGAGGCAGTTAAAATATTATCACAAAATCCATTCGCCATTTTTGCTAAGGTTGTTGCCGTCAAAGGTGCAATCAATAGCACATCTGCCCATAAGCCTAATTCCACATGATTGTTCCAACTAGCATCCGTAGCAATATCTGCATGTACTGGATTTTTAGAAAGGGTAGAAATCGTCAAAGGTGTAATAAATTCCGTGGCTGCAGGCGTCATCAATACTTGGACCTCCGCTCCTGCTTTGATAAGTAAGCGTACTAAAGATGCCGATTTATAAGCAGCTATACTTCCCGTAATTCCTAAAAGAATCTTTTTGCCTTTCAATCCTGCCATGTTAATTTTATGAAATTTGTAAAAATTACCTTCTGCAAATTACGGCCCAAACGAAAAAAGTCCAAATTTCCGTAGAAATTTGGACTTTTATATTTTCGATTAAGCTATTGCTTAAAACCTTTTATTGGCGCCTCTATTATCACCTCCGCTGTTATCTTTATCTTCTCTTCCATATCGATAGTGCAATTCACCTTCATTGTATTCATGCATTGCAATCAATACTGGATTTGGCAAACGCTCGTAAAACTTAGAGATTTCGATTTGCTCTTTGTTTTCATGAATTTCTTCAATCGTGTCAGAACTTACCGCAAATTCATCTAATTTTTGGTGTAACTCATGCTTTAAATCTACAGATAACATTTTAGCTCTTCTAGTAATAATTGCTAATGCTTCGTAGATATTACCCGTACTTGCTGCTAAATCTTTTACATTTCTAGCTCGGATATTAGGATTAAGCCCTTGAACTTTTGTTTTTATGTCTGACATTTTTGAATTTTTTAAGACTTTTATTAGAATCTGCTTTGAATTTTTTAATCTCTTTGATGTAACTACTTTCTGCGTATCGGTCTAAAAAGGCATCTGCTTTTTTGACTGTTTCATTTAATCGCTCCTCTTGTTTCTCATAAACACTATTCTCTGCCAATAAATAATGCGCTTTGACAACTAAATACCGTACTTTTTCGGCATCTTTAGAATCAGGGTAATCTTTTAATACATTTTCAAAAACCTGTGTTGCTGACTGATACTGCTTTATATCATAATATAATTGACCTTCTGCCAACGACTTTTCTTCCATTTTCTTCCGCATCTCATCTATCAATTTATTCGCTTCTTTTACCCTTTCACTTTTTGGATAAGTGTTTACAAATAATTGAAAACCATCAATCGCCTTTGCGGAATAGGATTGCTCCAATCTATATATTGGCGATAATCTGTAATGAGAATAGGCTGACATAAATTCTGCTTCTTCTTTATACGCACTATTGCCGTAAGTAGATACGAAGTTTTTAAAGTAATACGATGCTAGAACAAATTTTTCTTGATTATAATGGGTATAGGCATATGCAAAGTAGACGTTTTCTGCGTCAGCTTGGCCTCTTACATTATTAATAATTAATTCAAAAAGTGTTTGTGCTTTTTGATAATCTCCAGCCTCGTAATATTCAAACGCTTTTGCCTTTAGAAATTTTGGGTCAGGATTTGTCCGAATTTTTTCAAATTCACTTCGACAAGCTCCGAACAAAATTAATATCCCAAATAAAAAGCTTAATCTATATTTGTTTATCATAAGCACGCAAAATTAAGTGTTTTTTAGAAGAGTTGACAATTTTTCTTTTCTTCTTACTATATTTAAAGAATGTTAATCTAAAAATTGACATTAATTAAGAACCACAAACTTCCTGATTTTAACGCAGACTTAATAATTGTCTGTTGGTCTTCAACAGCTTTTCTCCGTTAAAAATATGTTAAACTGAGAAATGTCCGTCATTTGAGCTAATAAAGAGGTATTATTAGTTTCTTTGAGCAAAGAAAAACAACTATTCATAAACCTATTCTTGTTAATTCTTGTATTTATTAGTAGGTGCTTTTCTTTCTGAAATAGTTGTATCTAAAATATTAAATTTTATGGATAGCAAACCATTAATCAATAGGGTGGCTGCAAGTGGCTTAATCACTTTGAACTTGGAAGACTTTTTTCCAGCAGGAGAAATTGCCGTATTTGACCTGAAGGATTATCTTTTTATGGAACTGATTCTAAAGGAAAAAGACTTTAGAAAAGCCTTGAAAGAATTGGATTGGTCCCAATATCAAGATAAACACTTGCTCATTATCTGCTCTACGGATGCAATTATTCCGATTTGGGCTTATATGCTCGTGACGGTTTATGCGACTCCTATTGCAACATCTGTTTTTCAAGGAACTACTGAAGACTTTTATAAAAAATCTTTTGCTGATACTTTAGCTCAATTAGATATTAGCCAATACGAGAATAAGTTATTAGTTATTAAGGGGTGTAGTGACAAACCTGTCCCTATTTCTGCTTATGTTGATTTAACTCGCTTGTTACAACCTGTTGCTAAAAGTATTATGTTTGGTGAACCTTGTTCTACCGTTCCTTTGTATAAACAGCCAAAATAAAAGTATAATCACTTTGTATTTTAATAAAAAATATAATTATTAAATTTATATATTATCCCCTCAAAAAATTCCCTTTTAGCTTTTTTATAAATCTCTTTCCCCAAAACCAACAATATTTTTCCAGTTTTTATTAAATTGGCATACTATTGACAACAAATTAAATGAACAACTGTGATAAAGGAAATAGGAAAAATATAACCTACCCATCCTAGGGTTTTATTTCCTACTCCCTAAAACTAAAATGATATGAAATCTATTTCTTACTATTCTATTGCTGTGGCTGCCTTTCTGACTTTTGCACTCTTTGCATCTTATACAAGTTCTGATGAAAAGCCATTAGCATTGACCAATGATTCAGATACCCACCAATTACCCCAAATAATAAAACCTGTAAACCTGAATAAATATTTTGACTTTGCAGGGGAGGAGGTGCCTATGGATAATTTTGATGCTAGAGAAAGATTGGACAGAGAGCTGACCGAAAATTCTTATCGCCATGGAAAAAATATGTTGAACCTTAAAAAGGCTCGAAGATATTTTCCAATGATAGAACGAATTCTAGCGGAAAATGGCGTGCCAGATGATTTTAAATATGTTGCTGTAGCTGAAAGTGATTTGAGCAACGCTGTTTCTCCTGCAGGAGCTAGAGGTTTTTGGCAATTTATGCGCCCCACGGCTAAAGATTATGGCATGGAAGTTTCGGCTACTGTTGATGAACGATATAATTTAGAAATGGCTACTCGTGCTGCTTGTAAGCATATCCTAAAACTGAAAAAAATGATGGGTAGTTGGACTTTAGCTGCTGCTGCTTATAATGTGGGACAAACAAGGTTGAAAAGAGAAGTTGCTGCTCAACGTGCTACTACTTTTTATGACTTAAATTTAAATAAAGAAACTTCTCGTTACTTATTTAGATTGATTGCTTTCAAAGAAATCATGAAAGCTCCAGAAGACTTTGGATTCAATCTTGGAACAGAAGGTTATCTGCCTTTAGATGATTATGCAGTCGTAGAGGTTAATAAGACTATTCCTAATTTAGGGGATTTTGCACAGAAATATGGTACTTCTTATCGAATGCTAAAATTGTACAATCCTTGGTTGATTTCTACTTCTTTAGCTAATAAATCTGGAAAACAATATTTTATTAAAATTCCTCAAAAATAAGATTTTGAACTGTAGCTTGGGCATTCTTGCCTGAGTAGTAGAACTAGATGTGCTCAAGTAAGAATGCTTAAGTAAGAATGCTTAAGCTACGGTATTGCTTTCCTTCCGCTATCTTAGCAACCTCTTTTCCAATAGTTAGTATAATATTTGCAATAGTTATTAATTTAGGGAACAGGAAAAATATAACCTACCCACCTTGCAGCTTTAATTTGTCCTTCTTCATCGTTACTAAAATACTCATTATGCAAAAGCATAACTCCGTTTTTAGCGCCTCGAATAAGAACAAACTAAAACTACCATTTTGGGTACCTTCTTTATTTCCTACTCCTTGAATCTGTCTTCATTTTCACAACCAAATGTTAAACCTCCTTATATAACAATCTTTTATTTGTAAAAAGGGTTATTTTAATGGTTAGATTTAATAACGAGAACCATTTTTCTGCGTTATAATTAAGTACTGAATTTCACCGACTTTCATAAATATTCATACAATGGCAAATCAAAAGGATAATTATCAATTATTGATTACCAAACTTGACCAGTTTATTCGTAAGTTTTATGTCAATCAATTGATTAGAGGTGGCTTATATAGCATTGGGTTAATTCTATTGCTTTTCATCGCTATTAATACCTTAGAACATTTCTTCTATTTTGATACGAGTGTTCGAAAAGGACTTTTTTATTCTTTCGTTGGTATTAGTGCAGCTGCATTAATTGGTTGGGTTATTATTCCTTTATTAAAATATTTTAACTTAGGAAAAGTAATTTCTCACGAACAAGCAGCAGCAGTAATTGGTGACCACTTTGGAGATGTCAAGGATAAATTATTAAATGTTCTCCAATTAAAAAATCAAGCTGAGAAGTCTAATAACGCAGCGTTAATTCTTGCGAGTATTAACCAAAAGACAGAAAAAATTAAATTGGTTCCATTCAAAGCAGCAATTGATTTAACCCATAATAAAAAATATTTACGCTATGCCTTGCCTCCGCTTCTATTACTATTAACAATGTTGATTGCTGCTCCTAGTATGATTACGGATAGCTCTAATCGATTAATTAATAATGATAAAAAATTTGAGCGTCCAGCTCCTTTTCATTTTAAAATAGATGCGGAAGATTTAACTGTTGTACAATTTGGTGATTATACATTGAACGTTGAGGTAGAAGGAGAAGTGCTTCCAAATGAAGTTTACATTGATATTGATAATTATAAATATCGTTTGAATAAAGATGAAGCTGGAAAATTCTCTTATCAATTTAGCAATGTCCAGAAAAAAACAGATTTTAATTTATTCTCTAGTGGGGTAGCATCTGATGATTATACTTTAGATGTTTTAGCTAAACCAAATATTTTAGGATTTGATATCAAGTTAGATTACCCTGCTTATACGCAAAGAAAAGATGAGGAATTATCCAATATTGGAGACCTTGTTTTACCTTTAGGCACCAATATCGATTGGATTTTTAATGCGCAACATACAGATAATATCAATATCCTTTTTTCTAGTAACAACGAAAGTAAGGCAATTACAAGATTTAGTGATAAATTATTTACTCATAAGAAAAAAGCGTTAAAAGATGAAGGTTATAAATTATTTATTTCAAATGATTTATTACCAAATGCTGATTCTATTTCTTACCGAATCACGGTTATTCCTGACCAACACCCAACTATCAATGTAGAAAAATTTGCGGATAGTTTAAATAATAAACTTTTCTTCTTTGTAGGTGATGCAGCTGATGATTATGGTTTATTGGGGCTTTCTTTTAATTATAGAATTAATAATGAAAGTGGCAGACAAGGAGATTTGACCACGGTTAAAATGAAAAAACCGGAGGCCAAGCAAACTCAGTATAATTACACTTGGGACTTAAATGATTTGGAACTTAATCCAGGGGATGAAGTAACTTATTACTTCGAAATTTTTGATAATGATGCTATCAATGGTAGTAAATCTGCTCGTACAAATATGATGCTTTTTGCAATGCCTACTTTAGAAGAATTAGAAGCACAAGCGGAGCAAAATAACGAAGATATTAAAGATAACTTGGAAAAATCTTTAGAGGAAAGTAAGAAGGTGCAACAGGAAATGAAGAAAATAAGAGAGGAAATCTTACAGAAAAAAGAGCTGAACTGGCAGGATAAAAAGGAATTAGAAAAATTATTAGAACGCCAGAAAGAGTTAGAGAAAATGATTGAAGAGGCTAAAAAAGATTTTGAAGAGAATCTCAAAAATCAAGAAAATAATAAACCAAACGAACAAATTCAAGAGAAACAAGAGCAATTACAAAAGAAGTTTGATGAGTTGATGACTGATGAGATGAAGGAACTGATGGAAAAGATGGAAGAATTGCTACAAAAAATGGATAAAGAGGATGCTTTAGAAATGATGGAGGATATGGAAATGAACGAGCAACAGATGGAGAAAAACTTAGAACAATTAGAAGAGTTATTCAAGCAGTTGGAGATGGAGCATGAAATGCAGCAGCAAATTGATAAACTTAATAAGTTGGCAGAAGAACAAGAAAAATTAGCAGAAGAAACGGAAAAAGCAGGCGAGGAAGAAAATAAGGACGAGGAACAAAAAGACGATAAAACGGAAGAAGAAGAAAATAAAGAAGGAGAGCAGAAAGATGGGGACCAAAAAGAAGGGGAAGAAAAGTCTGATGACCAAAAAGAAGGAGAAGAGAATATAGATGGTGAAAAGAAAGATGGGGACCAAAAGGAAGGAGAGAAAAAAGATGGCGAGAAAAAATCTCAAGAACAATTACAAAAAGAGCAAAAAGAAATTCAAGAAAAATTAGAAGAAATTCAGAAAAAAGCAGAAGAGTTAAAAGAAAAGAATAAAGAGTTAGAAAAACCAATGGAGATGGAAGACCAACAGGAGCAGATGGACGGAGCACAACAAGATATGCAGCAGAGCCAACAACAGATGCAGCAAAAGCAAAACAAGAAAGCTTCTAAATCCCAGAAAAAGGCTGCTGAAAAAATGAAACAAATGGCTAATCAGATGCAACAAGGTATGCAATCTGGTGAGATGGAGCAAATGGAAGAAGACATGGCTGCCTTAAGACAACTATTAGAAAACTTAGTTGGTTTATCTTTTGACCAAGAGGATTTAATTAATGAGGTTCGCTCTAATACCATTAATACGCCAAAATATGTAGAAGATGTTCAGCAACAATATAAATTAAAAGATGACTTTAAATTAATTGAAGACAGCTTACAAGAATTGAGTAAGCGTGTATTCCAAATTGAATCTTTTGTGACAGAAAAAGTAACAGAGATTAATACTAATATGAAGTCTAGTTTGGAAGAATTGGAAGAACGTAAAAAACCACAAGCCGCTGACCATCAGCAACGCACCATGAAAAATGTGAATGATCTAGCCTTGATGTTAAGTGAAGTAATGGACCAAATGCAACAACAAATGTCCAGTATGATGTCAGGTAATCAGATGTGCTCGAAGCCTGGTGGGAAGTCTGGAAAAAGCGGTAAAATCCCAATGGATAAAATATCGCAAGGGCAAAAACAGATGAATAGCCAAATGCAACAGATGAAAGATGCAATGGAGAAAATGAAAGGAGATAAAGGTCAGGCTAAACAATTTGCACAAATGGCTGCCAAACAAGCTGCACTTAGAAAAGCGCTGAGAGAGGCAAAACAAAAAATGCAAGAACAGGGTAGAGGAAAAGACGCTCAAGGTATGCAAGAAATCATGGATGCAATGGATAAAGTGGAAACAGATTTAGTTAATAAACGCTTGACGAATCAAATGATGAAACGTCAAGAACAAATTTTATCTCGTCTACTAGAAGCTGAAAAAGCAGAAAGAGAAAGAGAATTTGACAATAAACGAAAAGCAGAGTCCGCTGCTCAGCAAGAAAGAAAAATGCCTCCTTCTTTAGAAAAGTATATCAAGGAAAGAGAATCAGAAATTGAATTATATAAATCTGTTTCTCCTGCTTTACGCCCTTACTATAAAATTTTAGTAGAGGAATATTTTAAAGAATTGAAAGCGAAATAAAATAAACACTTTCACGAAAAAAGCGGTAGTCAAAATATTTTGACTACCGCTTTTTAATTCTCTATAATTTTTCGAAAAATTACGCTGTCTCTTTTCGATTAGCTAACTCCGCAAAAAAATCATCTAAAATATGGTTAAAAACTTCTGGTCGCTCCATCATTGGTGCATGACCACATTCGTCCACTATAAATAATTGTGAGTTGTCAATTAACTCATTAAATTTCTCTCCTACAAATTTTGGTGTAACCGTATCTTCTTTTCCCCATATCAATAGGGTAGGTGCTTTAATCTGATACAGCTTATCTCCTAAGTTATGTCGAACCGCAGATTTTGCACACGCTATAATTCGGATAGCTTTATTTCTATCGTTTACAGTGGTAAATACCTCATCTACTAATTCTTTTGTTGCTACTTCTTTATTATGGAAGATATCCTCTGTCTTATTCTTGATAAACTCATAATTGCCTCGCTTTGGAAAAGTAGACCCTAACGAATTTTCAAATAATCCAGAACTACCGGTCAATGTGATAGAACGGATTTGTTCAGGTTTTGCCAACGCATACAAAAGGGAGACATGACCGCCTAAAGAATTTCCTAAGACATTTACTTTTCCATACTTCTTGTAAGCAACAAAATCAATCACATGGTCGACTAAACCTCCTAATCCTACTTTTCTAATTGGTAAGTCAAAAATAGGTAGCATCGGTACTACTACATTATGCGTTTTTGCAAAATGGTTGATTATGCCTTGAAAATTACTTAATGCACCAAATAGGCCATGTAGTAACATTAGTGTTTCGCCCTTCCCCTCTGTTTCAATGTATTTGAATTTTCCTTCTTCCCTAAGTTGATATTCCATCTAGGTATTTAATAAAAATAAAGTGAGTTTTTAAGATTAATAGCTTAAGGTATTTAAATACTATTATTCCCGTAAATTATTATATCACAAATTTATCACTTTTATTTCGTCATGGCAATTTTATGGTCAAAACTAGCTATTTTATAATTACATTTGAATATAAAATATAATTATTTATTTTATATTTTAAGAAATTTAAAATTTGCAGAGCAATGTTTCTGAAAATCACTTACCAACAAATGTTGGTAAACATGTTTGTAACTTTAAAAATAAGGGCAACTTATCCACTATTTGCTCAATTATAAACACTTTTATTAACAAATGTCAACAAACTATTATATTTAAAATACTGACTATCTTTGTTTAAATTGAAAATTAACATATAATAAAAAAGCTAACAAAATTAGTGCTCCTGCCTGATGCATTGCTCCATAAGCTAGTGGAACTCGACCAAAACAGTTCATAATTGTTAATATCCCTAGTAAAAATTGAATACCTAACATGCCTAATAATAATGAATTGCCAAAGCGAAGTTTATTAGATATCTTTTCTTTTCGAATCTTTACAAAAAAGTAAATAATTATTGCAGATAGGATATAAGCAGTACTTCGATGCAAAATTTGCACAAAAGCTTTGATAGATGCACTCCCTTCGTAATCAACAATATCTGCAGAACCTCCATTCAAAGCACTTAAAAGTCGCTCTCCTTCTACAAAAAATGGGAAATATGGATGTACCAATCCTGCTCTCATACCTGCCATCAATCCACCAAAAATTATTTGAATCATTAATACGCCAGCTATACCCCAACCTAATTTTTTAAAATTTACTAAATGAGCATCCTCTGTTGAAGGTTGCCGAGCCATAAACCAAGTCCAAACTAAATATCCGAATAAAATCGTCGCAAGCGATAGGTGACCAACTAACTTATAAGCACTTACCCAAGTTCGATTATCCGTGTTTAAGCCACTAGCAACCATTATCCAGCCAAATGTGGCCACAATTGCAGCCAATCCGACCGTTATCCCCAACCTTTTCAACAACCAGTTAGGAATTTGCTTAGTCCAGAGAAAAAATAAGAAAGGAAATAAAAAGACAAATCCTAAAGTCCTGGCCCAAAAACGATGAAAAAATTCCCAAAAATAAATCACTTTAAACCCCGATAAATCCATATCTGCATGAATTGTCTCATATTGTTTCTTGGCGGCTATCTTGTATTGTTCAAAAGCAGTTATCCACTCTGCCTCATTTAATGGAGGTATTGTTCCTTGAATGACCGCCCATTCTGTGATGGACAAACCGGAATCTGTTAACCGAGTAACTCCTCCGATAACAACTTGTATAAAAACCATTGCTACTCCAATGAATAACCAAATCTGGACAGCTTTGCTTATTGAATCTTTTGGAGCCTCTTTCTTTTTAGAAAAAGTGATTTGCTCAACTACTTCTTTTTTCATTTCAACTTTTTAAATTTCAAACTTTTATACACACTTCTAATATCTTATTAATGGATTATAATTTAAATTAAAAAAAAAGTTCTCCATCATTAAGGGTGTTAGTTTGTGAATATTAATTTCTTATAAACCTTGATGAATTCATTGTTAACTTTTCTACGTTCTTATTAACAGCTTATTCTGGGTGAAAACCCTTTGATATCAAGACATTAGGGGTTTCTTCACAATTACGTGGAGAACTTTTCTATTAACTCTTTTTTCTTTTTTGTTTATTGGCAATCAATCTCCATTCTGTTAGTAGCCTAGTCTCTTTTTGTTACTAACTCCTATTTTTGATGTACCTCCTCTTTGCTTTGTGAGTAAATGTGGTGAACTTATACTTAATACACACTCCTTTCCACAGTTACTGACACTATTCTAACAGGTATTTTGGCTAGAAAAATCTTTTATTTACTATTTACATTTTATCAAACTTAATATTATAACACAAAGGTCAGCCTATTTCTTAAATATCATTGTCATTATTTTATAAAATAATGAGGCGTATCTAAAAGTATTTTTGGTCCAATTATAGAATTGTAGGATTATAATAGTTCCTTTAAAATAGCTTGTAAAATAATTATTGGTTCTGAGGTTATTTTATCGCCGAATTAAATTGAATTGAGATTTCAATTTATAACTTTTATTTTGCTCCTATTATGAGGTCCTTGAAATAAAATGGAAATAGCAAGATGATTGAATGATTTGAAGGGAAACCATTTTTTAAGAACGAAACAAATTACTTTATGAACGATTGGGTAATTAGTGGACTTTGATAATTTGGAATGAATATGATTATCAAAAGAAAATTGTTGAAAAATTTTTAGAAAACTATAATTACTAACTTCAATTTTGGCATTTATCAACGGATTTTTTTTCTTATTAACTTTATTAACATGGTTTTCCACAGTTGTTAATAACTAGCGAATTTGCTCAAAAATAATGGGCCTGAGAATCGCGTATTTTAAAGCATCCTGTATCATAGTCCAGTATAATTTAAGGAAAAAGCGTTTAAACAATTAGATTACGTGCTTTTTAGTGCTTTTTTACGCCTAATTCTAGTGTTTATTAGGCTTTTGGAAAGAATTTGGACCAATAGTATTCTTTATAAATGAAGCTGATTGACCAAATTGGTCTTGAGTATCTATCCGTTTTGTAGGTTTAAATTTATTTTTGATGAATATGATTTTACTTTTTTGTGGAAAAATACTTTTTTTAATTTTGCTTCATTTTTAATTGTGAGAATAAGACATAAAAAAAGCGGTGAAGAATTTTTAAATAATTCTTCATCGCTTTTTAAAATTAATGAAAATGAAAAAATTAATTATTAAACATCTAATTTTAAATATAGCGGACAATGGTCTGATTGTCTAGCTTCTTCAATGTGATAAGATTCTACTAATTTATCTTTTAGGTTTTCTGTTACTGATTGATAATCTATCCGCCACCCTTTATTATTAGCTCGAGCATTTGCTCTATAACTCCACCAGCTGTACTCTACTTTTTCTGGATTCAAATGCCGATAGCTATCTATCATTCCACTTGAAAACCATTTGGTCATCCATGCTCTTTCTTCTGGTAAGAATCCTGAATTCTTTGATTTTGGATTATGAATATCCATCTCCGTATGTGCAATATTATAATCGCCAACTAAAATGACTTGCTTTCTTTCTTTTTTTAATGCTTTTATCCACAAAAAAATGTCCTTGAGAAATTCGTATTTAAAATTTTGTCGTTCATCCCCTGATGTACCCGACGGAAAATAACAATTCAACAAGGTAATTTCGCCAAAATCTGTCCGAATCATACGTCCTTCCTTGTCATAATCCTCAATTCCCATACCTTTTACTACTAAGTCGGGCTTTTGCTTACTTAAAGTAAGTACTCCACTATATCCTTTTTTCTCTGCAGAATACCAATTATGATGATAGCCCAACTCTTCAAACGCAGTCATATCGACTTGTTCGGATTGAGCTTTGGTTTCTTGAATACATATCATATCATAATCATTAGCGGCTACGAATTCTACTAAGCCTTTTTTTATTGCTGCACGAATCCCATTGACATTATAGGAAATAATTTTTAACATCTGTTGGTAAGTTTGTTGGTAAACGGAATAACTTTTAGATTTTTGAAAACCCGAAAATAGACATAAAAAAAGACACGATTCTAAACCATGCCTTTTATTTTTATTGAAAATGAATGGACAGATTATTCATCAATTACCATTTATCATTTAATACTACCCCATTTCAGATACCACTTCCTTCACTTCTGGAATCATTCGTTGTAGCATTCCTTCAATTCCAGATTTCAAAGTAACAGTAGAGGAAGGACATCCGCTACAAGAACCTTGAAGAATTACGGTAACTATCCCATCTTTGAAAGACTTAAACGCGATATTTCCACCATCCATTTCTACAGCTGGTCGTACATAGGTATCCAATAAGTCCTTAATTTTTTGTACTAATTCTGCTTCATCACCAGAATATTCATAACTATCTCCTTTTTCTGCTTCGATTTCAGCCATGGCTGCTTCAAAACCATCATTCATAATTTCACCACCTTCTTCAATATAGTTTTTGATGAATTTTTTGGCTTGTAACATGATATCTTCCCAAGCATAATTGATTTCTTTGGTAATCGTCACGAAGTTATTACACACATAAACTCCTTTAGTATAAGGTTGGTCAAATAAAGCAGATGCAATTGGAGACCATTCTCTTGCCAATTCCTCTTCTCTAAAATCTGCTGTACCTTGGTACAACATTCTATTCGTGACAAATTTTAAAGATTCTGGATTTGGTGTTTGTTCAGTGTATAACATCACCGGACTTTTAGTTGCTGTACTCATTTTATTAAAGTTGTTGGCAAAAGGCTCCCAGTTTACAGTCACCTATACCTTGATTATTCAAATATTGCACATTGTTTTTAATAAGCCTAACTCCAGAAACTATGTTTTCTATGCGAAAAGCCTATGTGACATGTGTTTTAAAAACAAAATTACTACAAAATTAAGTCTTCATACTTTAAAAACACATTAAATCCCTTTTCGTTGAAATATTTTTTAGTTTCTTTTTCATTTCTATCGCTTGTCACCAAAACAAAGTCTCCACCCCAGGCGCCTAATGACTTAACACTTCCCCAATAATCCCTAAAATAGATGGATTTTACTTTGTCGAAACCAATTAATTCGGCAATGATATTTTCATGTTCGTTAATCAATTTTTGAAAGCTATTTAATCCACTGATGTTGATAAATTCGGTGGATAAGGTGGATATTTTTTGGATTTTTGCATCGGAAACTTTCCCTTTAGCTCTATATCGAGCGATTCCTTTCTTGCTATCCTGTTTTTTATCTAAATAAACGAAGTATAACTGCTTTTTGAAGCTAGGATTGAAATTTACTGATTGAAAAACGGGCTTGTGCTTCGCCTGTAGCTGATAACCAATAGGACCACCCGCCCCTGCGCAAGCTATATCGTATCCAGAACCACCAAATGCTTCGAATAATAATTCAAAAGGGTCACACTTGGCCCATTGAGCAATCAAATGAATCAAAGTGGAACTGGTTCCTAAACCCCAAGCTCTTGGAAACGTTAGTTTAGTGGTCACTTTATCCACTAACTTGTTAATAAATTTTGGATTTTGCTTTTGCGCCTGTAATAAAATCACTCGAAGTCGTTCGGCGATTGGATTATTATCTATTTTTTCGTGTAAATGTGTGTAACTATGTTGAAACCAGGGATAACTTTTAGAATTTTGACTTTCCCAGATTAGATTTTGTGTTGTGTTGCTTTCGACTGTTAGTGATTGACCAAATTTTGTAGGTAATGCCACAGCTAATGCCCCATCTAAAACTAGATACTCCCCTGTTAATAATAATTTCCCGTTGGCGTAGAATTTTTGCAAGGTTTATTTTAATTTTTGACGCTGAAAGACGCTGTTTTAAATTATGACTTCTTTATGTTTTATTCTTTATTTTTAGAATCCATTATTATGGTAACTGGCCCATCATTTATTAACGCTACTTTCATATCTGCTCCAAATTCTCCCGTATAAACTGGCTGCCCTGATACCATTCCTAATTGTTTGACGAATTGTTCATATAAAGGTATCGCTATATCTGGTTTGGCCGCTTTAATAAAAGAAGGTCGATTGCCCTTCTTTGTGCTCGCATGTAAAGTGAATTGACTCACCACAATTATTTCTCCCGCAATATCTTTAATGGAAACGTTCATTAAACCATTTTCATCTCCAAAAACTCGTAAACCACTTATTTTTTTGCATAACCATTGGATATCCTCTGCATTATCTGTCGGTTCTATGCCTAATAAGATTAAAAAACCTTGTTTGATTTGAGATTTTATTTTTTTATTGATGGTTACGGAGGCTTCGCTGACTCTTTGGATGATTACGCGCATGGTTTTTAACGATGAACTATGAATGATGAACGATGAATTTTTGCAAAGGTAGGAAAGTATTTAATCCTAAGAGAACTTCTAATTTTAGAATTTGAGCCGATTCTGTACGGTATGAGTTGAAATTGAACTGATTTCTTATTTATATGGCTTCATGCCATGCCTTTTTTGGTCTATTTGCCGGATATCCATTTTCTAATCTATACGTTTTACGTGCTGCTGTAAAATCCCACCATTTTTTGCTGTCATCTTTAATTTGTGCATAATGTACGGCTAATCTAAATTGGTCTTCTACGCAAGAATCTATCCAGTACCCTTTTAGTCGTTCATATTCCTCTACCAATTTTGCGCCATCTTTATTTTCTAATTCTGACAAAGAAAAATAGCCCATGAAGACTAAATCTTCAGCAAATTTGATTCCGATAGAAGGAATTTGTTGGAAAATAGCTAATGTATGGATTTCTTTAGCACGAACCAATGGTATTTCTAGTAGGACGCCTAATTCGTTAACGGTGTAATTAGGAATATCTGCTATTTTGGATTTGTTTTTTCTTAGGTTCTTTTTCTCGGAAGGCGTGAGTGGTAATTTTAAGGTAGTCTTCTTCATTGAAAGGAAAATTCTATGTTGATTTAAGAATTTTTATATATCCTACTTTTTGTATTAAAAAATAAAAATTAATAATTTATGTTTTATTTAAAATCAACAAATAGTTTTTGCTTTTACGTATTTATTTTGTTGTAAATTTTTTGTTTAATATTCTAAGCCTTCTTCCAAATCCTCAATCTTCGGTTGCTTGTAAAATTGCTTGGTAAAAACCCGTTTTTTCTGTCTATCGAGTATCAATTTTGCAATTGCTACATTTGCGGGCACCTCTGAGGAAGGCAATAGAGCTTCTCTAACGGCCTTTTCTGAAATATCAAGTCGGTATAAGGAACTGAGCAAAAACTCTAATCTGTGTTCTATATAATGCGCTACCTGAGATTCTAGCAATCGAAGTAATGCTTCTTCTGTTAACTCCTCCTGCCCTACTTTTTCCATTTCAAAATCTCGTGCAATTAATTTTGCAGTTTCTTTTGTTTCTTTTTTCATTACTATTTATTTTAACTATCGTTAAATAAAACGATGAACTATAAATGATGAATGATGAATTCGGTGATGATAGAATCTATTATAAAAAGTAAACGATTTAATTTACTTAAAGTTAGCTCCAACATCTACAAAACAAAAAAGTCCTGATGAATAGTTCACCAAGACTTTTTTGCGAGCTGTTCTACACTCACCACTTACAACTTACAACTCATCACTAATTAGAACCTTGCTTCATTTTTGCTTTTGCACGATTGGCTCGTTGCATTGGATTTTCGCCAGCCGTCTGCCCTCTTCCGAATCTGCGTGATTTGAATAATTCAAATTTGCTTTGTTCTTGTCTTGGTGGATAATAATTATTTCCAGTATCCGTATCGGCTGTTTCCAAGAATGGGTCTAGCATAATTTCTTGTACTTCTTTTTCCATCACAAAAACTTTGGAAACTTTCTCTTGGTCCATCTTCCAAATTTCTGCTGGGATTTTTTGTACTTCTGTTGTACCATCTGTGAATGTAAACTGGATGATGATGGGCATTGGTAAGCCACCTACATTTTTGAAATTCACTTGATAGTAATTATAGCCAGCGGTCAAAAGTGCTTTTTCTTTGTCTGACAATTTCTTCAAATAATTTTGATAAGCTTCTTTGTCTAGAATATTGAAATCTAATGGGTCGTACTCTGTGTAGAAATCTCTCAAACTTTTGTCTTGCTCGTCATATGTTTTTTCAATTTCTTTTTCATTTCTTATACTGCCTATTCTTTTGGGTGCTTTTGCTCTATCCGCTTTTGCTAAAGCATTTTCAACTTCTGGATTTTTAGAATCCAATTTAAAATATTCTACTCCTTCAATTGCGATGTCTACATTATCTGTTGTATAAAACCAGCCTCTCCAAAACCAATCTAAATCTGTTCCTGATGCATCTTCCATCGTTCGGAATAAATCTGCTGGTGATGGATGTTTGAATGCCCAGCGTTGAGAATAAGTTTTGAAAGCATGATCGAATAAATCTCTACCTAAAATAGTTTCTCTCAAAATATTTAAAGCAGTTGCTGGTTTACCATATGCATTATTTCCAAATTGAAAAATAGATTCAGAGTTAGTCATGATTGGAGAGATTCGATTTTTATCTCCTTTCATATAATCTACAATCTTGTATGCAGGTCCACGACGAGATGGATAATTTCTTTCCCATTGTTCTTGTGCTAAGTATTGAACAAAAGAATTTATTCCTTCATCCATCCACGTCCATTGACGCTCATCAGAATTGACAATCATCGGAAAGAAGTTGTGACCCACTTCATGAATGATAACGCCAATGTGTCCGTACTTCGTTCTAGCACTGTAGGTATCATCATCATTGCAACGTCCATAGTTAAAGCAAATCATTGGATACTCCATTCCCATACTTCCATCAATTGACCAAGCTACAGGATAAGGATAATCGAAAGTATAATGAGAATACCATTTCAAAGTATGTGCTACTGCTTTGGTTGAATATTTGCTCCATAGACAATCGCCTTCTTTAATCCACATTGACATTGCCATTGCTGTTTTGCCATTATTCAATGGTACGCCCATAGCATCCCAAATGAATCTTCTAGAAGTAGCAAAAGCAAAGTCTCTTACATTGTCTGCTTTGAATTTCCAAGTCTTCTTTTTATCAGACTTCCCTTTCATTCTATCATTCGCTTCTTCTAGTGTTGCAATGATTACTGGGTCTACTGAAGCATCCTTAGCCTTCTCTAGCCTGTTTCTTTGTTCTTTGGTAAGAATGTCTTTAGCGTTTTGTAACTCTCCTGTAGCAGCTACCAAATGATCTGCTGGCACTTTTATCTCTACTTCATAGTTACCAAAGGCTAAAGCAAACTCTCCTCGTCCTAAGAACTGTTTATTTTGCCAACCTTCTTTATCATCATACACACACATCCTTGGAAAGTATTGAGCGATAACATAGACGTTATTATCATCTTCAGCGAAATGCTCATAACCAGAACGACCACCTATCTCTTGTGTATTGTTGATATTATACCACCACTTTATTTTAAAAGTATAGCTTCCTTTGGATGCTAAAGGTTGTGCTAAATCAATTCTCATCATGGTTCTATTGACCGTGTAATTGAGTGCTTTGCCATTTGCATCTTGTACGTAATCTAATTTAATGCCTCCATCAAACGTTGGTGTAAGCCCCGCTATTTGGCGCATATTCATTTTATCTCCTATAGCATTTGAACGCACCTTATAGCTATCTGAATCCTTTGCCCGCATGTTTTGGTCAAGCTGTAGCCATAGATATTCTAACTTGTCTGGAGAATTATTGGTGTAAGTAATTGTCTCTTCACCATACAATCTTTGTGTATTATCATCTATTTCTATCTTCATTTTATAGTCCGCTTGCTGTTGCCAATAAGCATGACCAGGTGCTCCAGATGCATTTCTATATACATTTGGAGTAGGAAGTTCTTGTCCTAATTGTCGGAATTTATTCTCGTTTGTATTCTTTTGAGCGTAGAGAAACACGCTAACCAGTGCTAGGGAAAATATTAATCCTAGCCGCTTTGTCATTGTTCTAGTGAGCATTCTTTGTAATAATTTATAGTTATTCAATTAAAATTTTTCATGGATAATAGATGCATCAAAGGTAAAAAATAATTCTGTAGAGAATTTGTATTGAGTATTTCGAGCAATGTTCCACGTGGAACATTGTATTTATTTAGCTTCTTTTTTTATTGTAAACGGATATTTTTCTATTCTGTTTAGCATCTATGTTCCACGTGGAACATTCATTTTAGGAGTTTATCAATCCTTCTTTTATTGTATTGTTGTAATAATACTAAGTAGAAATTGAAGATAATGTTTAGTATAAAAAACACTAGAATGTATCTCCAATCTAATTTTAGGTAGATAAAAAGAAGGTTTATTAACAGTAAAAAATAGAATGCAATCAAATGTCCTACCTCTGCTAAGGTCATTTCATGCTTTAGTTGAGTTAGCTTTTCTTGGTTTAATTTGCCCTTATACTTTATTTTTTGATTGAATACACGCATAAAAGAATGTCTTATTATCCATCCAAAGTGTAGGATTCCCAATTTATTTGTCCATTTATCAGACATAAAGTGTTTATCTAAGACGTATTTATTTAGGCTGGAATTGATGATTATATTAGATAACCATGCACCAATAGCGTAGGAAACAAATATCCAAAAGATAGGATTGTATAGGATTTCGTTAGGTATATTCATTTTTTTGTACTTAAATCTTAAGTTATCAATTACTAGTTGAAGCATAAAAGCCCTTCTTCTAGGTCTAGAGGAAGGGCTTTTGTTCTTATTTTATTAAATACAACATAGAATATTTCTAATCCAAACTTAATAAATGCGCTTTAAAATCCTCAAAACTAGGTTCTATAAACTTTGCTACTTTCTTTTTATTAGCTAAAATAGCTAACCTTTCTGGTATTTCAATCTGCTTATTTAGGACCTTTTCTACTTCATCTATAAACTTAGAAGGGTGAGCAGTTTCTAAAATAACACCTCTATGCGTCTTATTTTTATGTAAATAATCCTTTAAGGCCAAGTAGCCTACTGCTCCGTGGGTATCAATAACGTAGTTATATTTGTCATAAACCTCCTTAACGCCTACTCTAGTTTGTGCATCATCATAAGCATATCCAGAAATATTATCCTTCATTACGCCCCACTCTGATTGGTATAAATCAAGCATTCTAGCAAAGTTTGAAGGATTTCCTACGTCCATTGCATTAGAAATAGTTGGTACAGATGGCCTTGGTGTGTAAGTTCCTGAGTTTAAATATTCAGGAACTACGTCATTGGCATTGGTCGCTGCAATAAAATGAGAGATAGGTAAGCCCATCTTTTGTGCTAATAACCCTGCTGTGATATTCCCAAAGTTCCCACTAGGTACACAGAATACCGTCTTCTTTCTAGACTTTTCTAGCTGTTTGAATGCTTCAAAGTAATAGAATGACTGTGGTATTAAACGAGAAATATTAATAGAATTAGCAGAACTTAAGCGTAGATGTGTTCTACATTCGTTATCTAAGAAAGCTTTTTTGACCAATGCTTGGCAATCATCAAAGGTACCATTGACTTCTAAAGCGCTGATATTATGCCCTAGCGTAGTTAATTGCTTCTCCTGTAAGTTGGAAACTTTACCACTTGGATATAGAATAATGACTTCAATACCAGGAGTTTTATAGAATCCAGCAGCTACTGCTCCACCCGTATCTCCTGAAGTTGCTACTAGAATAGTCAACTTTCTATCTTCTCCTTTATTAAAATAGCTCATTAGCTGAGCCATAAAACGAGCACCAAAATCTTTAAATGCTAAAGATGGCCCATGAAATAGTTCTAAAATATGATACTGATTATCCAAAGAAACCACAGGCGCAGGAAAGGTAATAGACTTTTCAATAATCTTTTTAAGGTCTTTAGTTGGGATTGCTCCTGCTAATAAAGTCTTCGTAACCTTGTAGGCTATCTCTTGGAATGAGTATTTCTTTAAGTTTTTAATAAAGTATTTAGGCAAAGTTGGGATATATTCAGGCATGAACAATCCATTATCTTCTGGTAAACCTTTGAATACGGCTTCTTTTAAATCAACAAATTTGTTAGGACTCTTCGTACTATATAGTCGCATGGAAAAAAATTAAAGAAGGTTAAAGTGAAAACCTCCAAGGTCTCAAGGACCTTGGAGGTTTATATTTGGAGTATATACTACTTACATCAGTATTGCTCCTTCATGATTAATGGTCGAAATGAATAATTGGTTTTCTATTTTATTGTCATTAAAGACCTTTTGCATCGCTTCGCCTGCTCGTTCTGCTATCAAACTATTAGCACTTAATGCAAAGATAGATGGTCCTGCACCAGAAATACTACAGCCCAAGGCTCCAGCTTTCATTGCTGCTTCTTTAACTTCATAGAAATGTGGAATCAATTGCGCTCGCTGTGGTTCAATGATTACATCATTTAAAGAACGAGAGATTAAGTCTAAATCTGAACGATACAAACCTACTATTAATGCACCTAGATTACCTGTCTGCGTTACCGTTTTCTTTAAAGAGGTTGTATCGCTTAGTACTGCTCTAGCATCTCTGGTTAATATTTTGACATGTGGATAGACAACGGTCGCTTGTAATCCTCTTGGTGTTACCAATTTATGTACATCCAACGTTGCATTATCTCTAATCAAAAGCATACCACCCATTAAGGATGGACCTACATTATCTGCGTGATAAGCTCCGTCAGCTATCTCTTCTCCTGCTACCGCAAAGGGCAATAACTCTCGCTTAGTCAAAGGACGTTTTAATAATTCATTAATAATCATTACGCCCGCTGCTGCACTTGCCGCACTTGAACCTAGTCCACTACCAAATGGCATCTTCTTTCTAATCTCTAATTCAATGCCGAGCTTCTCTGCTCCAAGGTGTTCTAGTAATCGTTGTGCTGCAAAGCCTGCGGTATTCTTTTCTACTTCATAAGGCAACTTACCTTTATCTCCTGTAATCTTTACAATCCGTAATCCTGGCTTGTCAACAATGCGTCCGACAATCTCGTCACCAGGTTTGTTCAAGGCAAAGCCCAATATATCGTAACCACAGGCGACGTTAGCTACGCTTGCTGGTGCAAATACTTTAATTCCTACTCTACTCATAATTAGTTACTCATGCGCCATTAGTCACTGTTAATTAAGTTTTTATATAATTAAAATTAATTAATATTTAACTTAATCAACTGATTATCAGTTAGTTATAAACTTATTAGGTACTAAGCTACTGACCTGACTATGGACCCTATTATTTTAAATAATTTCCTATTTTTATTATCTCCGCAAATACACCTGCTGCCGTTACTTCTGCGCCTGCTCCAGGCCCTGTAACTACCAAAGGTCGCTCTCTATACCTTTCTGTCGTAAAGACAATCATATTGTCACTACCACTTAAAGAATAGAATGGATGGTCTGGCCCAACGCTTTCTAAAGCTATCGAAGCTTTACCATTTTCTAGTTTTGCAATCATTCGTAATACCCCACCTTTGTCCGCAGCTTCTTTCCTCATTGCTTCGAAATAATCATCAGCTTTTTCTATTTCTATCATCAACTGGTCAACTGTTGCTGCATCGTTACAAGCCTTTGGTAAGATGTTTTGAATATTCACATGTTCTGGTTCCATAGCTAAACCTGTCTCTCTTGACAAAATGATTAGTTTTCTACGAACATCCAGTCCACTCAAATCTTCTCTTGGGTCTGGTTCTGTATATCCTTTTTCTTTAGCAGCTTTTACAATCTCACTAAACTTTGTTCCTTCTTTAAAAGAATTGAATATGAATGAAAGAGAGCCAGAAAGGACTCCTTCTATTTTGATGATTCTATCTCCACTGTTTATTAAATCATTTAGTGTGGAGATAACAGGAAGCCCTGCTCCTACGTTTGTTTCGTAAGCAAATTGAACCCCTCGCTTTTCCGCGGTTTGTTTTAACGCTTGATATTGTGCAAAGGAAGAAGATGTAGCTATCTTGTTAGGCGTGGAGATAGATATGCTGCTATCGAGTATTCCTTGATAATATTTATCTATTTCCTTATTAGCTGTATTATCAATGAAGATGGTATTAGAAAGATTTAATTCTTTCATTCGTTTGATAAAGCCAGCAAAAGAAGTCTTTTCTTCAGATGCTAGTAAATGGTCTTTCCAATTATCTAAATCAATGCCTTCTTCCTGGAATAGCATCTTTTTACTATTAGATAAACCAACAATTTTTATTTCTATAGATTGTTTTTCTCTAAGGTAATCAGCTTGCTCTTTTATTTGTTTGATAAGTGTACTACCTATCAAACCAACTCCTATCATGAATAAATGAATTTCTTTAGTATCTGATAAAAAGAAGGAAGCGTGAAGGGCATTTAGCGCTTTTGCCTCGTCTTCTTTATTAATAACAACTGAAATATTTAATTCTGAAGAACCCTGTGCAATGGCAATAGCATTGATTCCATTTTTACCAAGTGAGCGGAACAACATCCCTGAAATACCTGGCTGATATCGCATGTTTTCTCCTATAATCGCTACAACGGCTAAATCATCCTCTACTTTGATTGGATTAACTAAATTAGACCGCATTTCATGCGTAAATTCTTTTTCTACTGCTTTCTTAGCTTTTTTAGCATCTTTTGGTTGAACCGCAAAACTGATAGAATACTCTGAGGAACCTTGAGTGATTAATATGATATTGACGCTGGCTTGTGCTAAAGCATTGAACAATCGTCCTGCTGTACCTGGTACACCAAACATCCCACTTCCAGAAAGCGTCAATAAGGAAATATTCCCGATAGAAGAAATTCCTTTTACTGCTGGTCCTTTTTCATCTTTCTCATTAGAAATATACGTTCCTTTAAAGGTTGGATTAAAGGTATTTTTAATGTAAATAGGAATATCCTTTGTGAAAGCAGGTTGGATAGTTGGTGGATAAATGACTTTTGCTCCAAAGTGCGACATTTCCATTGCTTCCCCGTAAGTCATGGTTGGAATGGTAAATGCTTTTTTTACTTTCCTTGGGTCGGTCGTTAAAACGCCGTCGACATCTGTCCAGATTTCTATAGCTTCGGCCTGTAATCCTGCAGCCAACAGAGCAGCAGTATAATCGGAGCCTCCACGCCCTAAAGTAGTGGTTAACCCCCCCTTTGCTGCTGCCACAAATCCTGTAACTACTTGAATATTGCTTACTTTTTTATAATAAGCTTGAATATTATCGTAAGTCGTCTCCAAATCTACTTTAGCTGCACCAAAATTTTTGTCTGTGACTATAATATCTCTTGCATCTAAATAGTCTGCTGGTAAACCATTCAATGTCAAAGCATGCGCAATGATGTAATTGGATGTTCGCTCACCAAAACTCAACACATAATCCATCGTTCGTAATGAAGCTTCTCTAACTAGAAAAATTCCATGTAGAATATCTCTTAAGGTTTTATGATTTTCTTTTAAGCCTTTTAAAACTGCTTTCTCTGTATCTGTTTTCAGTAATTCTTTTGCCGCTTGAATATGTCGTTGACTGAAAGCTTCGAATAATTCTAAATAAGAATCATCTGCATTGGCTGCTTTCGTTGCCATCGCAATCAACGAATCGGTTACTCCTCCAAAAGCAGAACAGACAATGGTGAATTTTTCTCCTTTTTCTTGATAGGTTTTTAATATCTCGATAATTTGCCTTATCCGCTCTGGTTTACCTACGGACGAACCTCCAAATTTTAGTACCTTCATTATGTTAATAACTATGTGTATAACAATTAAAGAAAATAGAATTTTACTTTAGTGCTATTTGTGTATAATTGTAAATGACTTTTATTTCTACGTAACTGTTAAAGAATGTTTTATAAAAAGATTTGCGAAATTATTAGTTTGGTAATTAGCTAGCAACTATTTTTCCAACTAAAAATTATTTCTATTTTAATTGTTGATAAGTTAACCTGAAATATATGTGGAAAATTGTTAATAAATTAAAGGATTCCTCTACTATGAGGCTTATCAAAATCTGTGCTTGTTTCCTCGTTTTAGCTTTTTTATTGACTAGTTTTGGAAAGGAGAAAGAAGATTGGGGCTTTTTTGCTCATCGACGTATCAATCGTTTAGCTGTTTTTACTTTACCAGCCAATCTTATAGGATTTTATAAAAAGCATATTGAGTATATAACTGCTCATGCAACTGACCCTGATAAGCGCCGATATGTTGTTCCTATTGAAGGGCAGAAGCATTTTATTGACTTGGACCGATGGTATGGTTATCCGTTATCGCAAAATTTTAGAACTGTTCGGCAGCATTTCGCTGAAGTCCTAATTATTAACGAAAGTAGAGATACCTTAAAAATATTTGGTCAACATGTAACCAAACAAGGAGATTGGAACATTATTTTGAAAGGTGATAATTTTAATACTTTTTTAGGAAAAGATAGCATTGTCCTATTAAAAGAAGATTATGACCATTTTTTTCAGACCCAGATTTATAACCCTATTTATTTAGAGAAATGGAAACTAAATTGTGATAGCCTACAAGCATTTTTTGCTTTTCATGATTTTGAGTTACCATGCAATAAAGCATTCGCCATTGACACGTTTGTTCAACATGGTGTTTTACCCTATAATTTAGTGCGACTCCAAAAAGCCTTAACAAAAGCGATGCTAGAAGAAAACTTGGATAAAATTTTACGAATCTCTGCGGATATGGGGCATTATATCGGAGACGCTCATGTTCCACTCCACACGACCAGTAATTATAATGGGCAACAGACAGACCAATTAGGCATTCATGCTTTTTGGGAAACTAGGCTGCCAGAAATGTTCGCCGATAAAGAATATGATTTTTTTGTTGGACAATCGGAATACATTCATGAAATACAAGACCATTATTGGAATATTGTGAATGAAAGCCATTCTTTGGTGGAGGAGGTATTAGGTATTGAAAAAATATTAAGCCAAAATTATCCCGAAGACCAACAAGATTGTTTTGTAGAACGAGGCGATGGTTATATTCAAAAAATGGCCTGCGAAGAATATGCTAAATTATATAATGAAAAATTAAATGGCCAAGTTGAAAAACGTTTTCGTGCTGCCATTAAAGCGGTTGGCGATGCCTGGTATACTGCTTGGGTCGATGCAGGTGAACCTGACTTAAAAGAAATTTTTGATAATCGGGAAGCGAAGAAGGATAAAGAGGAAAGTGAACAATTGAAAGAAGCGATTCAGACTAAAAAAATTATTGGTCGAGAACATTAAAGTTATTATTTCATGTTATTAGAAGTTATTTTGGGTACCTACTGAATTTATTTCTATATTGGATTGTATATTGTAAAACCCTTTTTGATTGTAAATACCTCTGGTTTTGATGATAATAACTTTTAATAACCTCTAATTTCCTTTAATAACTAAATTCTAAATCGGATTTTATATATACCATTAAAAAGTATAAACCATCCTCACCGCAACGGTCCAATCTTCTACACTCACTGGAATAGTAGCTTTTAGATTAAATCCAAATTTTTTAGAAAAATGATAAATCATTCCTACTTGAGGCATTAAAGCATTTCTTTTATTATAAATAAATTGATTGGAAATGTCTTTCTTTTCAAGATCCTTTGCTTTGTAATTTAATAAATGAATGTAGGCGACTCCTACATTAAATGTAGCACGTTGTTGTCGTCCATTTCTTGTGGTGGTTACTACTCTATTGAGGTGAATTGGTATTTCTAGGTGATTTAATCTAAGTTGACTATACGCCACTTTTGGATAAAATGATGGGATTAAATATTCTCCATTTTGACTGAATAGAAATTCTATTCCAATCTTATATTTTTCAGATAATTTCGCCGTACTAAAAATGCCTAGGTTTATACCCGCATAATCTGTTAAATCTTCCCCTTCTAAGGCTGAAAAATTTAAACCTCCTATGATTCCCGCTTCAAATCGTTGGGTTTGACCAAAAAGAGAGCTACTGAAAAGTAGATATACAAAAAAGCATAGCTGTTTTATTAGTTCTTTCACTTTAACTGATATATTTTTTATAAGCATAATAAGCAACGACTACCCCTAAGGTATCTGCTATGCCATCATAAATATCCATGCCTCGACCTGGAATAAATTGTTGTAGTACTTCAGTCAGTAACCCTAAAGAAATACTAGCTAATAAAACATCTGGAATTTTTTCTTTATCCGTAACTGCTTTTAAGGATTGATAAGCTAAAAAAGCAAGCATTAAAAAGTGAGCAACCTTGTCTAAATAATTACCTGCGATTTTTCCATTACCTGGTGTTAGTGTAGCTATTAGAACAACAAGAAGGCTGATTATAAAAAATGGTGTAAATTTCATTATGTGCAAATATTTGTGTTTTATGCTAATTTATGTGCAAATATTTATTAATTTTAATAATATTCTATTTTTAAGCGCAAAAAATTGTGATGATCAATCAATTACCAGAAATTGTTTATGGGTCTAAAGATGCTAAGATTTCTAAGAAGATTTCAGACTTAGTTAAACTAGGTAAATTGAGACCACTTATTCCTAGAGTCTATACTTCTAGCTCGATAGATACTGATGCTGCTATAATAAAAAGGAATTTACACCCAATTATTGCACATCTTTTTCCTAATGTTATTTTATCGCACCGAACAGCATTGGAATATAATCCTAGCCCAAAGGGTTTTGTGTACCTGACAGGAAAAAATCGGCGTGTTTATCAATGGCCTGGTGTTACTTTAAAATTTTCAAAAGGACCGAGTGTTTTACCTGATGATTATCCTGTTTATGATAAATTATTTGTTGCGTCTTTAGAAAGGGCTGCTTTAGAAAATTTAATGCCGAGTCGAACGATTGATGGAGAAAAAAGAACCGTTAACCAAGCAATTATTGAAGAACGCTTATTAATGATTTTGAATACAAGAGGAGAGGAGGGCTTGAATAATTTTAGGATACGTGCCAGAGAAATAGCGGAAGCATTAGATTGGCAAAAAGCTTTTAAAAAACTAAATCACATTATTAGCTCTATTTTATCGACTAATCCTGCGAATATTCTAAAATCTCCGATTGCCACAGCACGTGCCTTGGGCGAACCTTATGATGTGCATCGTCTCGAACTTTTTCAATTATTGATTGCTGATTTGAGACAATTGACTTTTCCTGACCGACCTTGGAATACAACCAATAAAGATGCTTTTGCTCATTTTTCTTTTTTCGAAAGTTTTTTCTCTAACTATATTGAAGGAACAAAATTTAGTGTAGAAGAAGCAGAAGAAATTATTTATAATAACATGTTTATTCCTAACCGAACAGGAGATGCACATGATATTAAAGGAACCTATAAAATTTGTGCAGACAAATCAGGAATGTCTAGGATTCCTAATAATATGGAAGACTTCCTAACTATTTTGAGAAAAAGACATCAGGTAATTATGAAGGGGCGACCAGATAAATTACCGGGTATTTTTAAGGAACAACCCAATCGAGCAGGAAGCACTTTTTTTGTCGAACCCAATTTGGTTAATGGCACACTAAAACAAGGTTTTAAATTAATGAGTGGATTGACGGATGCTTTTGCACGTGCTATTTATATGATGTTTTTGATTAGTGAAGTTCATCCTTTTAATGATGGAAATGGTCGAATTGCTAGAATCATGATGAATGCAGAATTGGTACATGCTCGTCAGACTAAAATTATTATTCCAACCGTCTATAGAGAAGATTATTTACTGAATCTGAAAAAATTAACAAAAAAGCATTATTCCACAGGATTTATTCGAATGCTCGATGCCGTGGCAAGGTATAGTCATTGGCTAGACCCCAAGGCTTTTGGGTATTTACGAATGCAATTGGAACAAAGTAATGCTTTTAAGGAAAGTGAGGAAGCGGCTTTGATTTTGCCGAGGTATTAGTACTTGCGTTAAAAACTATAAAATGTGAATACTAATAGCTTTATTTTTGTAAAACTTCCTTTTGAAATAACGCCGCCAAAGCACTCCGCTTTTCCAAAACCTCCTTCAACCTAAACTGATTAGATAAAAAGACTGCCTTTTTACCAAAGATTCCTGCTTCTTTAAAATACACGTGGACAATTTTGAATAAATAGTAATTGGCTTCTTCTAATTTTTCAATATTATGAAAAGGGTAGCGGGCGGTATCTTTATAATTGGTGATATACAAAAAATGCTCATCTACTTCTACTCTTTTTAATTGTATTAAAGAAAAATAGAGGACGGTCATTCCTGTGATAAAAAAAGAGGTGATTAATAAGCGAAAGTTAAACATGGACATACTTCCAACAGTTGGTTCTTTACTTATCCAAAAAATGATAGTGGTCAAACCAAAAAATACGCCCCATAATATAGGAAAGAGGATTTTTAAGAAAAGCGTCCAATTAGAAGAGATATGTATAGGTCTTATTTTTGCCATAACTAAATTTTTGCCAAAAATAGAGAGCTTGAAGGGATTATGATAATTTTAAATCTAAAATAAAAAATCTAAAATATAAAAGTGCTCGGTGATTAAGTATTGAAATGGTAATTTGGAGCAATTAGGCTTCTACTAATTTTCCTCCTTTCAACTTAATAATTCTACCTGTTTTTGCTGCCAAGTTCAAATCGTGGGTAACGATGATTAAAGTGGTACCTGATTCTTCATTTAATTTAAATAACAAGTCTTCTACTTTTTTGCCTGTTTCTTCATCTAAGTTTCCAGTCGGCTCGTCCGCAAATAAAATTTTTGGATTATTAGAGAACGCTCTGGCTAAAGAAACTCTTTGCTGCTCGCCGCCGGATAATTGAGTAGGATAGTGGTCATGTCTATCTGCCAACCCTACTTTTTCTAATAAATCCATCGCTCTTGTAGCGGACCCCTTTTCGCCTCGTAATTCTAAAGGGACCATCACATTTTCTAAGGCTGTCAAAGTTGGAATCAATTGAAAATTTTGGAAAATAAAACCAACTTCTTGATTTCTCAAAGCAGCACGTTCATCTTCGTTCAAAGGCTCGAGTGCTTGATTGCTTAAAATGACAGAACCTGAAGTTGCTTTATCCAATCCTGCACATAATCCTAGTAGGGTGGTTTTACCACTACCCGATGGGCCAACGATGGCAACAATTTCTCCTTTTTCAATTTTGAAATTAATGTTTTTCAGCACATGAACATCCTTATTTCCGCTGGTGTAGGTCTTATGTAAATTTTGTATTTCGAGCATTGTTCTATTTATTTTGCTAATTGAACCCTCAAATTTAGAGATAGTTTAGTTAAAGCCCTGTATTTTTCGACAAAAGCCCTTAACAAAATCATAAATAAATGTTAAGCGTGGGTCAGCCGCTTTCATCTTCCTTAAAAAAAAGCAAATTTTGTAAGGCATTTTTATAAGTTCTACGGAAATGCTAAATTCTCCTATTTCGCTATTTTACTATAAACCGATAAATCTTATTAAAAACATGAAAATCTTTTCTTTTTTCATAGTCAGCTTCTTTTTGTTTTCTAACAATGCTATTTCGCAAATAAATCCTGTTAAGTGGGATTATACCGCTAAGAAAATTAATAATGAAGAATTTGAGCTAACCTTTACCGCTACTATTGATAATGGCTGGAATATTTACTCTCAACACACTGACCCTAGCGGCCCTGTTCCTACTTCGATTAATTTTGAAGAAAATACCAATATTGAAATTATTGGAGAAGCCATTGAAACAGGAAAGAAAAAAGAAGCGTTTGATGAATTGTTTGGTGTGAAAGTGATTAAGTTTGCTGGAGAGGTTGTTTTTACGCAAAAGGTAAAAGCTACAGGAGGTGCAAATGAAATAAAAGGTTATTTAGAATATATGTCTTGTGATGATGAAAAATGTTTACCTCCAAAAGAAGTAGCATTCAATATTGCTTTGAAATAAATAAAAGAGATAATCCTCCAAGGTTTTCAAATCCTTAGAGGATTCTATAACCGATTCATTCCAAAAAATTTGCGTTTCAATCCAGAGTGTAATAACTCGGACAATTTTAAAGAAACAAAACACGCTTTTAAGAACTATTTACTATGGGCAACTTACACAAATGTTAGTTGCCTATTTATTTTATATAGTGTTGTTCCTTAACTATTGGAATTGACCAAGTAATAGAAAGCCCATAAAAAATAAAATATATCGTGATGAGATTCCTAACCCTTTTCGTATTTTTAATAAGTACCACATTTGCCGCCTTTGGCCAGATTCTAGAACCCGTCAAATGGTCAATGGACCAAAAGCACGTAGATGGGGATGAATTTGAATTAGTTTTTAAAGCTAAAATTGATGATGGCTGGAAGGTCTATTCTCAATATTTAGAATCAGATGATGGACCAATTAGGACGAGTTTTAATTTTGATAAAGGAGACCATTTTGAATTGATTGACAAAGTAGAAGAATCAGAGACCAACCGAAAGAAAGTTTTTGATGAAGTTTTCAAAATGGATTTGATTACTTTCAAAAAGGAAGGCGTGTTTACCCAAAAGGTAAAAGTAAAAGATTATACCAAACCGATTGTAGGCTATTTGGAATATATGTGTTGTGATGCGACCCGATGTTTACCTCCAACCGAAGTGGATTTTGAGTTTGCCTTGAAAGCAATGGGCGACGTGGCTCCAGCTACCAATAAGGAAGCAGAAACAGCTGTTGCCAATCAGACAGATAGAAATACACAAGATTTTGAACAAGTGGCAGAAACGACTCAGCCACAAACTCAACCTGAACCTCAGCCAGATAAGAACCCATCAAAAATTGTTTTGACACCTGTTGAACCTGTTGAAAAAGTGGAAACAAAAGTAACAGAAATAGAAAGACCAGTAGTTGATAATGATGGAACCGTAGCTGGAGCTGTTGCTAATTTAGGTCTGGAAGATTCAGGTATGGATATGCAGCAAGAGCAATCTGGTATTTTAAATCCTGCGACTTGGTCTGGTGCTGTAGAAAAAGTGAACGATACCCAATATAAATTAACCTTTAATGCAGATTTGCAAAAAGGGTGGTATACTTACTCTCAATTTACAGACCCTGATGGGCCAATTCCAACAACATTCTATTATACAAAAGGCGATAATTATGAGTTAGTCGGAAAAGCAGAGGAAATTGGAAAAATCAAAGAGGCGCCAGAACCTGCTTTTGGTGGAGTAGTGGTGAAAAAATTTGTTGGTAATAAAGCGACTTTTGTGCAAACGGTCAATGTAAGCGATGCGTCAAAACCGATTGCTGGAGAGTTAGAATTTATGGCTTGTGACAATGAAATGTGTACACCTCCTACTCCAGTGATGTTTAAATTTGTACCAGCAACTTTGACGGCTTTAGTCGGAGATGATGCAGTATTGGGAGGTAAATCAATTGTTAGTAATCCGCCAACGGGACCAGCTTCAAGTGAACAAGTTTTCCAAGAATGTGGTACGCCAGCAGTGGAAGAAGGGAAAAGTTTATGGAGCATTTTTGTCTTAGGATTTTTTGGTGGATTATTGGCTTTATTGACACCTTGTGTGTTTCCAATGATTCCTTTGACGGTGAGTTTCTTTACTAAAAGTGCAACGAGTAAAGCGAAAGGATTAGGAAATGCTACCTTATATGGGTTTTTCATTTTGGCGGTTTATTTATTATTAAGTATGCCTTTCCATTTATTGGATTCGATTGACCCAGATATTTTAAATCAAATTTCTACGAATGTAGGATTGAATATATTTTTCTTTCTCGTATTTATGTTTTTCGCAGGGTCATTTTTTGGCTACTACGAATTGACATTACCTGATAAGTGGGTCAACAAATCTAGTTCGGCAGAAGGTGTCGGAGGTATTTTAGGTATCTTCTTTATGGCATTGACTTTGGCACTAGTTTCTTTTTCTTGTACGGGACCAATTTTAGGCTCTTTATTAGCAGGGTCTTTAACTTCTGATGGAGGTGCTTGGCAATTAACTGCGGGAATGGGTGGATTTGGATTTGCCTTGGCTTTACCATTTACGATTTTTGCAGCCTTTCCTACTTTGATGAATGCGCTACCAAAATCAGGTGGATGGTTAAATTCTGTGAAAGTGGTTCTTGGATTTTTAGAAGTAGCGGCAGCATTTAAGTTTTTATCCAATGCAGATTTAGTATCGCACTGGGGTATCTTAAAAGTAGAACCTTTATTAATTATTTGGATTTTGACCTTTATTGGATTAGGACTTTACCTGTTTGGTAAAATTAAATTTCCACATGACTCTCCTATCAAAAAATTAGGATTCACTCGAATTGCTTTAGGTACAGCATCAATTGCTTTTGCAGCATATATGGTCACGGGCTTGATGTATAATAAAGAAGTGAAAGCTTTAAATTCTTTGAGTTTATTGAGCGGTTTTGCACCGCCTGCTTGTTACAGCGTTTTTTATCCTTGTGATTGCCCACAAAATTTGAGTTGTGTGAAAGATTATGAGCAAGGCGTTCAATTGGCGCAACAAGTGGACAAACCAATCCTTTTAGATTTCACGGGTTATGCTTGTGTGAACTGCCGTAAAATGGAAGAAAATGTTTGGCCGATTGATAAAGTATATGAGCAATTAAAAGAAGAATATGTTTTGGTTTCGCTTTATGTAGACGATAGAACCGAACTACCAGAAGCAGAGAAAATAGAAGTTGATAGAGGAAATGGCACTAAAAGAAGACTACGTAACATTGGTAATAAATGGTCTCATTTTCAACAACAACGTTTTCAAATTAATACACAACCTTATTATGTCTTATTGTCTCCTGATGGAAAAACAGTTTTAAATAAGCCTGTTGGATATACTCCTGATGATGATGATTATGCAGAATTTTTGAGGTGTGGAATCGAGTCTTATCAAAAATTAAAGAAGGAAAAAGCACTAGGCAGTCTGACAAAATAAATTTATCAATTTTGAAATGGATTCTTTTTTCAATGGGTTGAAAACCTATGGAAAAAAAATTCAATTCAAAATTCTTTTGGTAAATTTATTTTTTCAGTAATACTTATGTTTATCTACGCTAAATTTCTTGCTTTAAATAACTAGAAGTAAGCAATTTTCATTAAAAAATCCTTTCATAGCAGCGCTATGAAAGGATTTTTTCTTTACCGTACACTTTTTTTTGTATAAAAGTTAAGAATTTGTAGGAGGCTTTTCCCGCTGGCCCTTCTTTATTTTACTCATCTCCACCTCCAATATCATTCTCTTTGTATCCTTCTAAGGTTATTTTAAAAGCATGTGCATAGTCCGTAGGAAACGCTTTAGGCGTTTTGATTACCAATCCTTTATCCCCTCTCTCCCACTCTATTTTTTCTTGACTTCCTACCAACTCTATTTTTAGGATTTTAGAGTTCAATGCACCAATTTGTGTACTTAATGATTTTATGATAATTTCTTCTTTTGGTTGGTCTAAGATAATAGCGTAGAATTCTTTATCTGATTTTTTAGTAAATCTAATATCCGTATCCTTATAAGCAATCTTAATTTTTTCTACCTTATGCCCTCCCTCAGGTAAACGGGTGGGGCCTTCTCCAAAAATAGTCCACGGACGAGTACCATAAATAGCATCTCCATTGACAGCTAACCACCCTCCTATTTCCGTGAGTAAATTGGCCATAACTTCTGGAATCGAGCCATCGGGATTTGGCGGAACATTCAATAGCATACAACCATTTTTAGCCACTATATCTACCAAAATATCTACTAGTTGATTAGGTGTTTTGAATTTGGCATTAGGTCGATAAAACCATGCGCCCGGTGAAGTATCAGTTAACCAAGTTTGTTCTTTAGGCTGATTGGGACGACCTCGTTCATAATCTTTAATAGCTATATGTTCTGGAAAAGTGGTTTGTTTGTAACAAACAGCAACCTCTTTATTCCACTCCAATCCTTTATTATGGTAGTAAGCCATAAATTTTTGACGGGATTCATCTGTCATATTTTCCAACCACCAGTCAAACCAGATTAAATCGGGTTGATACACGTCAATAAATTCTTTCAATTTTGCCCACCATTCTTTATAAAAGCGGTCAGAAGGGGTGTTTGAATCTAAAGAGTGAGGGTCGGTGTATAAGTCATAGTCTTCTGGGCTGACGCCTCCATAAGCATGAGCCGTTGAAAAGTATTTCCAAGTGAAAGCGTGGTGAAAAGACCCCATAAAGCGCATACCTTTTGCCTCAATCTCTTTTTTCAACGCTGCTGATGGGTCTATACCTCCATAATTCATAGAGTTCCAACGAGTAGCTTTACTATCCCACATAGCAAAATTATCATGGTGCATGGCAACAGGGCCAGCAAATTTTGCGCCTGAGAGGGCAAATAATCTGGCCCATTCTTTTGCATCAAAACCAGAGGGGTCAAATTGCTCAATGATATGTTTGTAGCCAAATTGGGCAGGGTCGCCGTATTTCTTTACATGGTGTAAATAATTGGTAGTCGGTTTGCCTTCTTTGTTTTTATCTAATTTTCCGTTATCATACATTTTCATTCCATGCCAGCCTGCATAATATTTGCGAGGGTTGGCATCAACAAAAGCAGAAGAAACAGGTCCCCAATGGGCATAAATTCCAAATTTGGCATCTTGAAACCAATCGGGTGTAGGATTTATTTGGGAGAGGGATTCCCAATTTTTTTCATATTTCATTTGCTTTTTAGCGGTCCTGCAGGAATTTATACCGATTAGGAGTAACAAGGACGTTGCAATTGATAGATAGCTTAATTTCATTTTTAATAGCATTTATTTTTTAATTCAGTTTTTCTTCTAGTCATAGCGCTTGTTAGGAGTTTATTTTTTACCTTAAAAGATAAATTTCCAACAAGCGTTTATATAGTTCCTATTAAATTATTTCTTGCGCAAATCTTGCAAGATATTGAAAGTTGAGTGGTCATAAATCTGGCGTATAACATGTACTTAATCTGACCTTAGATAGTCCTTATGGACAATCTGAATTTTGTATATTGTGGTATCGGTTACGCTGAGTTAGGGAAAGAGGAATCCATAAAATGTACAAAGCAAATTTAATTATTGTAAATACTTTTGATGTTACGTTTTGTCCATAAAAGTATAACGTATGTTTTTGTTTCCTTATCTTATTACTGAGGGAAGGATAAATTGAGCCACATTCTTTCTACCTCTTCACTTCTCATTATTGGAAAGAAATATATTCATTTCGCTTTTAATCGGCTAAATTGAAAGAGATAAACATAAAAAGCACATTTATAACCATTTCTTACTTCTTTAAAAATATTTGATAAAGGATAAAGCACTAGTTTTACTTTTTAAAATAGGGTCTTTACTTATGAAAAAATAGGCTACTTATGAATCAACCATTTGTCCAAATTCATCCAGATGATAATGTGTTAGCAGCATTAGTAGATTTGCCAAAAGGCATGGAGATAGTACTTCCTGCTAATTCTTTTGAATTAGCGGAACCTATTGCAGCTAAACATAAATTTGCTACGCAAGCCTTAGTCGCTGGACAATCCATTAAAATGTACGGGGTACTAGTCGGGAAGGCTAGTAGAGATATTCCTCAAGGTGGGCGTATTAGTACGGAAAATACAACGCATGCCGCCCAGAAATATGGGACTAAGAATACTCAATTATCTTGGCAAGCCCCAGATATTTCCAAATGGAAAAATCGAACTTTTATGGGCTATCATAGAGCAGACGGAAAAGTAGGGACGATGAATTATTGGTTAGTCATCCCTTTAGTTTTCTGTGAAAATAGAAATATTAAAGTTATTCAAGAGGCGATGTCCGAACAGTTGGGATATTCAACAGACCGTCAATTTTCAGTAGATACGGATGCTTTAATTCAGCAATATCAAAACGGGGCAGATGCAGCAACATTATTACAAACAGATATTATTCGCAGTAGCCAGCAAATTCGACAAAATCGACTTTTTCCTAATGTAGATGGTATTAAATTTTTAACGCATGATGGTGGATGCGGAGGAATTCGACAAGATAGTGAAACCCTTTGTCGGTTATTGGCAAGTTATATCACCCATCCTAATGTGGCAGGGGCGACTATCCTTAGCTTAGGCTGCCAAAATGCCCAATATCAATTTTTAGAAACGGCTATAAAAAGACTAGATGATAATTTTCAAAAACCGCTATTTATTTTAGAACAACAGCAAAGTAAATCAGAAAGAGCTTTTATTGCTGATGCGGTTAAGCAAACTTTTGTAGGATTGATAAAGGCGAATGAAACGGTTCGAGGGCCAGCAGGTTTGAAACATCTTTGTTTAGGGTTAGAATGTGGAGGCTCAGATGGATTTTCTGGCATTTCTGCTAATCCTGCTCTGGGCTATACTTCTGACTTATTAGTGGCTTTGGGAGGGACAACGGTCTTGTCAGAATTTCCAGAATTAAATGGCGTAGAGCAAGAATTGATTAACCGTTGTACCAATCATCAGTTGGCAGATAAATTTGCGACCATCATGCAAACCTATTCCGACCGAGCGGAGGCAGTTGGTTCAGGATTTAAAAATAATCCTTCTCCTGGTAATATAAAAGATGGTTTAATTACAGATGCCATGAAATCAGCAGGGGCAGCAAAAAAAGGAGGCACCTCGCCTGTAACCGATGTGTTGGATTATACCGAAGTTGTATCTCAGCCAGGCTTAAATTTATTATGTACCCCCGGAAATGACGTAGAAAGTACGACAGGTTTAGCAGGTGCGGGGTCTAATTTAATCGTTTTCACCACAGGCTTGGGTACGCCAACTGGCAACCCCATCTGTCCTGTAGTAAAAATGGCTAGTAATCACCAATTAGCAGAACGAATGGCAGATATTATAGACATCAACGCAGGGACTATTATCACAGGAGAAGATACAATTGAAAGTAAAGGAGAAGAATTATTAGAATTATTACTCCAGGTAGCAAGTGGCGAGTATATAACGCACGCTACTCGCTTAGGACAAGATGACTTTATTCCTTGGAAACGAGGGATTAGTTTGTAAAAATGTAATCGCTAAATATCTGAAAGATGCAGCAACTTAATAGAAAAACGACCAATTTACCAGCTCAACGACCTGCAAAAATCTTACAATTTGGCGGAGGTAATTTCCTCCGTGCTTTCACCGATTGGATGATTGATGTATTAAATGAACGTACTGATTTCAATGCAGGGGTAATCTGTGTCAAGCCTACCGAAAAAGGAGACTATACCGCTTTACGCCAACAAGATGGATTATTTCATGTCTTAACTAATGGGATAAAAAATGGAAAATTAATTTCAGAAACACAGCTAGTAAAATGTGTCCAAGAAGTGATTCATCCTTATCAAGATTGGGCAGCTTATTTAAAAACTGCGGAATCCCCTACCCTCCGATTTACGATTTCTAATACCACAGAGGCTGGCATAAAGTTTAATAAAAACGACATCCAGACAGATACGTCCCCCAAAGAATTTCCTGCAAAATTGACTGCGTGGTTGTACCATCGGTGGAAACATTTTCAAGGACGACCAACTAGTGGCTGTATTCATCTACCTTGCGAATTAATTGAGCAAAATGGGGACCAACTAAAAGCCTGTATTTTGGCATACGCCGATTTATGGCAATTAAATGGAGGGTTTAAATATTGGATAAATCAACACAATTATTTTTGCAATACACTGGTAGATAGAATCGTACCAGGCTTTCCTAAAGACCGAATCGAATCTGTTTACGCTGCGCTTAAATTTGAAGATAAATTAGTCGTTGATGCCGAACCTTATCATATTTGGGTCATCCAAGCCCCTGCCGATATTCAAAAAGAATTGCCCTTTGACCAAACTAATTTGAATGTGGTTTTTACCAATAATTTAGCACCCTATCGGCAACTGAAAGTACGTATTTTAAACGGAGCACATACTACAATGGTACCCGTTGGTTATTTGGCAGGAATAGAAACCGTTCGAGCAGCAGTTGAAGATAAAACGATTGGTCAATTTATAGAAACGGCTCTTTTTAAAGAAATTTTACCCACACTGGATTTTCCTCAAGCACAGTTAGAGAAGTTTGCGAGTGATGTTTTAGACCGTTTTAAAAATCCATTCATTCACCATCAATTAATAGACATCTCGCTCAACTCAGTTGCTAAATATAAGACTAGAGTCCTTCCTTCTTTATTAGCTTTTTTTCAAAAGAACAATGAATTACCTAAGCATTTAGTCGCTGCTTTTGCTGCCCTAATTTGTTTCTATCGAGGACGAAGAGGGGCGGAAACAATTGAATTAAGAGATAGTGAATCTACCATAGCCTTTTTTAAAGTCGCATGGAAAAAATGGGAAACAGCTAATCAGAACACCCATCAATTAGTCAATAGTATTCTACAAAATGAAGATTTTTGGGGACAGGATTTAAGTCAGGTCACAGGATTGACATTGGCTATTAGCCATGAAATTTATCAAAGAATGAAAACTAACTAAGACCTGTTTATTTTACTATAGTTTTTATGGTTAAATTTTCGCTTTTTAATCCGGTAGAACTTGCAGAGATTTGAATAGCCCCAGCAGCGTCTGTAGATTTAATAATCAATAAGCATTTTCCATTAAACGCATTAATCTTAGTCCCTTTAAGGGATTCTAAAGAGGCAGAATTTCCACTACCTACAGCGGCTAAACTACCAACTCCTGAAACTTCAAATTGAACTTGATTATCGGCATCAGGTACTATATTTCCATTGGCATCAACGATATCAACGGTAATAAAAGAAAGGTCTGCTCCATCCGCATGAATAGTTGCTCTATCTGCGGTTAATAGAATACGTGCAGGTTCTTCTGCCGTTTTTATTTCTTTTTCGGCGACCGCTTTTCCATCCCGATAGCCAACAACTTTGAGGCTACCCGCCTGATAAGGCACCTTCCAGTTTAGCCGATATTTAGAAGGGTACATTCCCTTTTCAAAGCCTCTGAATTCTGCTGGAATATTCGTAATATCTTCACCCTTCACTCTTTTACCAACAGACTGACCATTGACAAATAATTCTACTTCTTCGCAATTCGTATAAGCGTAAACAGGAATCATTTCTCCTTCTTTGCCTTCCCAATTCCAATGAGGTAATACATGTACCATTGGGTCGGAGGTCCATTGACTTTGATAGAGGTAATAGCGGTCTTTAGGAAAACCACATAAATCTACAGGAGCAAAAAAGGAGGCATGTACTGGCCAATCAGCATTCCAGTATCCATCGGTAGAATTATCTCGTCCACCATAAGGAGTGGGTTCTCCCAAATAGTCAAATCCCGTCCATATAAATTCTCCAAGAAAAGTTGGATTCGCAGCCTGCATATCAAATTCTACATCGGGAGGATAAGCCCACGAAGGACCAACGGCTACATCATAACTAGATACTTGATGCGTTTCCTTTTGTACGGCTGCAGCTATGGGCAAATGATACGTCCCTCTACTACTAGTTTGAGAAGAAGTCTCCGAGGCATACAGAATCATATTGGGATTTTCTTCTATCGTCTTGGCGTAATCATAAGGCTTGTAATTCAAGCCAACAATATCTATTTGATAAGCCAATTTGTTTAAAAATGCGCCATGATAATTATTGAATCCTGCGGTGGTGGGTCTAGTAGGGTCTTCGTCGTGGCAAATATCATTCAATTTTTTAGCAACTTTCCAACCGTCCTTTGCACCTTGTTCTTTAATTTCATTACCGATACTCCACATGATAACAGATGGATGATTCCTATCCCGTTTAATCATATCTCTTAAGTCCCTTTCATGCCATTCGTCGAAGAACTTATTGTAGCCATTAATGACTTTTGGTAGTTTCCATTCATCAAAAGCCTCGTCTAATACGACAATACCCAAGCGGTCACACACTTCTAGCATTTCTGATGAAGGAGGATTATGACTAGTCCGCAAGGCATTAACGCCCATACTTTTCATGATTTGCATTTGACGCTCTGTTGCTCTATAATTTACGGCAGCCCCTAAAGGACCTAAATCATGGTGCATACATACTCCATTAAATTCTACTGCTTGACCATTTAGTATAAATCCTTCTTTAGCATCAAAGGCTATTGTTCTAATCCCAAAACTACTGTTGTATTCATCTAAGACGGTACTACCTTGTTTTATTTGAGTGAGTACGCTATATAAATTGGGGGTTTTAATGTCCCATCTTTTAGGGTTTTGAATAGCTAATTGTTCCGATACTACTTCCTTGGAATTGGGGGCAATTACAAGGTCCTTAACTGCTGATACGACCTCCTTTTTATCTTCGTCTAGAATAATCGTTTTTAGCGTGATTGATTCCTCTTTCTTTCCAGCATTTTTAATAGTGGTTGCTATATGCACCTTTGCTTTTGCATCTGAAACCTCAGGAGTGGTAATATAAGTACCCCATTGTGGAATATGCACCGCATTATTAATTTTCAAACGTACCTTTCGATAAATGCCTGCACCAGAATACCATCGAGAGGCCAGGTCTTCAGGTGCTAGTCGGAGGGAAATAATATTGTTTTGACCAAATTTAATATGAGGGGTAAGGTCTAGTTCAAATCCCATGTACCCAAATGGTCGTTCTCCTATATAGGCTCCATTTAAATAAACTTTACTATTATTCATTACGCCATCAAACTCAATAGAAATTTGTTTGCCTGCTTGTTCATTGGCAATCGTAAAATGCTTTCTATACCAAGCAACTCCATGAACAGGAAGACCTCCCGTACGGGCATTGTATTTTTTATTAAAGGGACCTTCTATCGCCCAATCATGAGGAATCGTTACTGATTCCCATGTACTATCATCAAAAGAATCAATTTGTCCATTATCAAAATCTCCTTTTGAAAATAGCCAATCCTGATTAAAGGAAGTATCCCCATGAGCAGTGTTTTTTTCCTCACGAGTCATATCTTTTGTTGGGGTGCAGGATAGTAAAAAAAGGATAAATAATAGAATTGGAGAATAAGTAGACATATAT
>CALJVJ010000011.1 GCA_937974625.1 uncultured Saprospiraceae bacterium | reverse complement strand
GCTCTTTTGACCGAGGCTATTTTTTTGCTCAACAAGGCGAAAAACGCAGACATAGCTTGCTATGGCGAGTATTTTCAACGAAGTAGAGCGAAAAAAGAGTCCGTCATAAATAGTTAAGTTATTTGTGTCCTAGCACTTAACACTAATTTTTAGTCATGGAAAATTCTATGCTATCTTACCTTTACTTAGTCAATGTCCAACTATTCCGATAAAAATGCGGGACAAGTTGTGAATATGTTGCATTTTACTATTGTGCGCAATTTGGTAAATAAAGAACGGCCAAAAAATTAAATATGAACCGATTAAAACTTTTCCTTTTCCATTCCTTTCTGCTTTTATGCTTCAGCCTTTCTGCCCAATCTAATGAATCAGGAGATTTAGTCACTACAATTGGAACACTTATAGATGATATGCCAGGCAGTTCGGGAGACGATTATATTGCGCCCTCCAATACGCAACTTGGTATATGGGAAACTTGCTTATTGAATTTAATTCAAAGAAAGTATGCGGATGCAGAAGTGATAGCCAATCAACTAGATTATGAATTAATTAGGTTTACAGACAATGATAATAATCTACCTTATTATATTTTAAAAAGCCAAACTACTAGCGATAATCTTTGGGGTACTTATGTTTTCAACCCCAGAGCTTGTCAAGCTAATTTGGTAGTTCAAGCCCCACACCCAAGAAATGATAGTAATACCGGAGACCAAGGCATTTATATTTTAAAAGAAATTGGCGCTCTTTTTTATATGGTGGCAGGTACGCACCGCTGTAATAGTGATAGTTATTCCGAATGCGCTGGTACCACCTCAACTTGCGATAATGCGTCAGAAAGTTATCGAGAATCGGATATGGCACACATCGACCATTCCATTTTTCACAAAACCACTGAAATTTTATGGTCGCAATTAGCTGACCCTTATTTTATTCAATTACACGGTTTTTCAAAAAAAACAACCGACCCTTATTTGATTTTGAGTAATGGCACGACGACGGTTCCTCCAATAGATTATTTAAGTCTACTCGGAACGGCTTTAGTTGATATCGACCCTATCTTAACTTATAAGGTAGCACATATCACCCCTTCTATTCGCCTAAAGGGCACAACTAATATGCAAGGTAGATTGATTAATGGCAGTGCCAATCCATGTGCTACTGCCGCCTCTAGAAACAGCGGTCGATTTCTCCACATTGAACAAGAACGTTCTAGACTTCGAGCGAATGCAACTGGCTGGCAGAAACTGGCTGATGCCTTAAAAGTAGTCTTTAGAAATCTTGATTTAACCACTAATACCCTACATTTAAATCACAGTAATTTATTTGTCGCTCAAATAGACGGTTGTCCACCTGTGCAAGCTTTGCAAGCTATTTATCCGTTGGTTTTGCAATTGCCTTCTACCAAGACCCAATCTTTGGACATGGCCCCTAATCCTTTTCTGGAAAAAACGACTATTTCTTATCAACTTGATAGTCCTCAAAAAGTACGTTTAGAAGTTTTTAATGCTGCTGGGCAGTTGGTTGAAAAGTTGGTGTCAGATATGCCGCAAGCTGCTGATTTTTATGATTATTCCTTTAGTACTTCAGATGATTTTGGGGTTTTCTATTTTGTTGTTTTGACAACGAAGGAAGGGGTTTTGGTGGAGAAGGTGATTTCAATAAGGTAAAATTAAATGTAAACCAAAACAAAGTTAATGCTACATCACGAAAAGGACCTTGATTGTATAGAAATAATAGATAAACACCTAGAACAGTTTTTCTATGAAGATGAAGTACTTGTATTTCACGAAAAAGAAACAAAAGAAGATAGCAATCATATGGATGTCTTTTGGATTACTTCCAATAAATACCCTGATTTCAATATCCTTATGACTTGTGGGATGAGTAGGTATGAAATGTCTATACCTGAAAATTCAAAAGGCAATAAATTAATTGAAGTAGTAATTTTGCTCCCAAAATCCTGGAATTTAAAAGGCTTAGATTGGCAAGATGAAGAAAAATGTTGGCCAATTCTCCACTTAAAAAGTATTGGAAAAATTCCTTTTGAACAAAATACTTGGATTGAATCAAGTCATACAATTTCTTATGATAAAAATAGAGGCTGTATGCCAGGAACAAATTTTGTAGGCTCTATTATTTTACCTCCACTTTCACTCGAAAAAGAATTTACGATAATTGAAGCGGCAAATATTCATTTTTTAATGGTACTACCAATTTTTGAAGAAGAATTAACTTATAAATTAAAACATGGGTCTAATAAACTGATTGATAAACTCAATAGGTATGGAATTAACGATGTACTTGATATTAATAGAAGGAATACTTGTAAACCCAGATTTAAATTTTGGTAGTCGTTTTATTTAATCCTATGCAAAGACATGGTTCGATAACTTCCATAAATCCCTAGCCAAACCAAAACCAAGGCACAAATTGCAGCAATGTAAAAACAAGTGTAACAAAATATATTCATAGCATCGCCAGTTACTCCAAGTCCTCTATCTGACGCAAAAGGTGCCGTTTGATAACCAAAAGTATTACCCCACAACATGATAATTGCCAAATAAAATAAAACTTTCGTCGCTTTAGCACTCAAGGTCAAAAATGGACTAATGCCCGCTATCGCCAATACAAAAATGCCATTCATTATAGGTCCTAAATGCGCATTCCGCCAAAGCTCTTTGGTTTCGGGAAGGTCTAATTCTATTGGAGGAATTGGCCATAATTCTAGGTGTCCTGCCAAGGCTATTACCCATGCCATCCCACCAATCAGCCCAATACCGATGACTAGGAAGCTATGAAAAATAAGTTTTGCTCTTTGTTGGTTGGATAAATGAAATTGGTTGTTCGTTTCGTTTTGAATTGACATAAGTTAGTTATTTCTAAATTCATTAATTCTAGTTTTTGAGAAAGCAGCAAAAGCTTTTATAACATGAAGTAAAGGAATTCTGATATTATTTTTTACTTTTAGTCTACATTTATTCAATTAAACTTCAAGCATACTAATCTAATGGGAAATTCATCTACTAAGTCATCAACTAAAGAAACTGATTATCTAATCGTTGGTGCAGGTGCAATGGGCATTGCCTTCGCAGATGAAATTTTCACACGCAAGCCTAAATTAAAATTAACCATCGTTGACCGCCGAGTAAAAGCAGGTGGACATTGGAATAATGCTTACCCTTTTGTAAGACTGCACCAACCCGCAGCTTTTTATGGGGTGAACTCTCTTGTATTGGGTGATGGTAGCAATGATTTATCATCAAAATCCGAAATATTGGCTTATTATGAAAAAATCATCACTAAGTTTAAAGCTAGTGGTAGAGTTGAATTTCTAGCGCAGCACAATTATTTGGGTAATGGTCAAGTGGCAGACTTACGAAACCCTACTAATATCACGACCTATACAATCAATAAAAGACTGGTCGATGCCACTTATATGAATGTCGAAGTACCTTCTACTCATCCCCCCAAATATATAGTGGATGAAGGTGTCTCTTTATCTCCTTTAAATGATTTAGTCCATCAATATGACCAATGGGATAATTTTTATGTAATCGGAAATGGAAAAACAGGAATAGATGCCGTCTTGTATTTATTGTCAAAAGGAGTGGCCGTAGCTAACATTAATTGGATAAAACCTAATGATGCATGGCTTTTCAATCGGGAAGCGCTTCAAGTAGGGAAAGTAGCGAAAAGAGTACTAGAACATGCTGAACAATTTAAAAAGGCGACTACAGTAGATGATGTTTTTTTGGCAATTGAAAAAACTGGTGGTATTTTTAGAATTGATGAGCACATCACCCCAATAAAATGGCGATGTGGCACCATCAGTCCAGAAGAAATTGTACAATTACGCAAAGTTAAAAATGTAATCAGACAAGGGAGAGTCCAACGGATTACTGCTAAAGAAATACAATTGCAAAAAGGAAATATTCCCTATACCAACCGAAGTTTATTTGTAGATTGCTCTGCTAATGGACTTTCTAAACGCCCCACAATTCCTGTATTTTCCGAAAATAAGATTACGCTCCAATCGGTTTTGTTTTGCCAGCAAGTTTTTAGTGCGGCGACCATTGCTAGATTGGCTTTAGCGAATTTGAGTGATGAAAAACGAAACCTTGTAGGCCCTGTCCCCCATCCCGAATTAAAAGAAGATTGGCCAGCGGCGCTCTCGGCAAGTTTAAAGAATTTAGTATTGATTCATCGCTATATGCCAATGTGGATGTTTCGCTCTAGATTAAATTTCATGAGCCACGAATCAATGTTAAATTATTTTAAATATGCTACTAAGGCTATGTTTTTAACGCCTGTTGTCAAAAAGGCCATTCAACGGATGGAAAATATTTCCTTATAATTTTTTTATCCTTTGGCATTTTTTATTTTCCAACGGATATTCGGCTAACTTCTAGGAACGAAAAATGATAATTAATCATCATAGGAAATGATTTTTTCTCACAGATTTTATTACCCCAAGGATTTAGTTCTTTGAATTAATATTAATCATCTTTCCATCCTCCTTCCTTATAATTCCACCAATTGATTATCTTTGTCCCTCATTCAAAAAAATCATAACTACACCTTATGTCGAACGAAAAAGTTATCTTCTCGATGGAACGGGTCACCAAAACGTACCCACCGAAAAAACAGGTCTTAAAAAATATTTGGTTATCCTTTTTTTATGGAGCTAAAATTGGCGTTTTAGGGCTCAATGGTTCCGGAAAATCTTCTTTATTAAAAATTATTGCTGGTATTGATACCAATTTTGAAGGCCATGTGGTGTTTGATAAAGAATATAAAATTGGGTATTTGGAGCAAGAACCAACCTTGGACGAAAATAAAACTGTCCGTCAAGTGGTAGAAGAAGGGGTGCAGAACGTGGTTGATACTTTAAAAGAGTACGAGGAGTTGAATGCCAAATTCGCGGAACCCATGAGTGATGATGAAATGACGGCACTTATTGAAAAACAAGGTGAACTAACCGATAAATTAGACCACTTAAATGCTTGGGAGTTAGATAACCGATTGAATACGGCTATGGATGCCCTACGTTGTCCAGAAGATGACAAATCTGTTGCGGTACTTTCTGGTGGAGAGCGGCGTCGAGTGGCTTTGTGTCGGTTATTATTGAGCAATCCAGATATTTTATTATTAGATGAACCGACCAACCACTTGGATGCAGAAAGTGTGCATTGGTTGGAGCAATATTTACAGAACTTCAAGGGAACAGTCATTGCCGTAACGCATGATCGTTACTTTTTAGATAATGTAGCGGGTTGGATTTTAGAGTTAGACCGAGGAGAAGGTATTCCTTGGAAAGGTAATTATTCATCTTGGTTAGAGCAAAAAGCGAAACGTTTACAACAAGAGGAAAAGACAGAAAGCAAACGTCGAAAGACCTTAGAACGAGAATTGGAATGGGTCAAAATGGCGCCTAAAGGTCGTCGTGCAAAAGGAAAAGCGCGGTTGAATGCTTATGATAAATTGGCCAATCAAGATTCAAAGGCCAAAGAAAATAGTTTGGAAATATTTATCCCACCGGGGGAAAGATTGGGAGACTTAGTGATTGAAGCGGAAAATATCACTAAAGCCTACGGAAATAAATTATTATATGAAAACCTAAGTTTTTCTATACCTAGAAATGGTATTGTTGGTGTGGTAGGAGCAAACGGGGTTGGTAAGAGTACCCTTTTCAAAATCATGATGGGCTTGGAAGAACCAGATAGCGGAACTATCAAAGTAGGCTCAACCGTCGATATTTCATATGTTGACCAAAGTCATAAAGATTTAATACCTGAAAAAACAATTTATGAAATTGTTTCTGGTGGAAATGATATTATTAAAGTCGGTAACTCCGAAGTCAATGCCCGTGCTTATTTAAGTAAGTTTAATTTTGGTGGTAGTGACCAACAGAAAAAATTAGGCGTATTGTCTGGTGGAGAGCGGAATCGAGTTCACTTGGCAATGACCTTAAAAAATGGCGGCAATTTAATATTATTGGATGAGCCGACCAATGATATTGATGTCAATACGCTTCGTGCTTTAGAAGAGGCAATTGATAATTTTGCAGGATGTGCGGTCATTATTTCTCACGACCGTTGGTTTATTGACCGTTTAGCTACTCATATTTTAGCTTTCGAAAATAATAGTGAAGTCGTCTTTTTTGAAGGTAATTATTCAGATTATGAAGCAAATCGAAAGGAAAGATTGGGAGATATAGCGCCAAAACGACCGAGGTTCAAGAATGTTATCAACTAGATGCTGGACACTAGATACTGGTTTAGAAACATGCTAAACCAGTATCTAGCTACTAATTGCTGACTTACGTAATTTCTGCAAAAAGGGAGAGGCAAAAATAAAGTCTTGTAGTGTCTCATTTGTACTTTCCAAAACTTCCTCTTTTGTGCCTTGCCAAGCCACAAGACCTAGATTTAATAAGACAATAGTATCCCCTATTTCCATCACAGAGTTCATGTCATGGGTATTGATGACCGTAGTTATATTATTTTCTACGGTAATATCTTTAATTAACTTATCAATGATAATTGACGTTTTAGGGTCTAAGCCCGAATTCGGTTCATCACAAAAAAGATATTTGGGTTTTAGGACAATGGACCTTGCAATACCTACCCGCTTTTGCATCCCACCACTTATTTCAGATGGGTATTTATTATTGGACCCTGCCAAGGTTACTCGTTCCAAACAATAATTTACTCGCTCTAGTTTTTCCTTCTTGGTCAACTTGGTAAACATGTCCAAAGGAAATTTTACATTTTGCTCGACCGTCAAAGAATCAAATAGGGCATTCCCTTGAAATAACATTCCAACTTCCATCCGTAGGGCTCTTAATTCTTTCTTATTTAAATTATTGAAATTTGTATCATTGTACCAAATATTTCCTGAAGTTGGTTTAAATAAACCCACTAATAATTTTAATAAAACGGTCTTTCCAGCTCCACTTTTTCCGATAATCACATTGGTTTTTCCTTGCTCAAAAGTAGTTGTTATGCCTTTTAAGACTTTTGTTTCCCCAAAGGATTTATATATATTTTCTGCTCTAATCATAGACAGGATGACAAGATTTTTGTAGGTCGTACTTTTTAGTTGTAATCTAGGTCGTATTCTTAGACTTTGATGCCTACTATTTTATAAATTTTATGGTTGTGGTCAAGAATCAAGTTCAAGAATCTAGTTCAATTGCTTTTTGTCAAATCAGCTACTGCCATTGCCTAACCCGTCAGCAGAACAGCTACTACTAAATCTGCTACCAGAATCAGTATATCACTATAAACTACTGCTTGTGTACTAGCTTCTCCTAATTCGATGCTTCCACCTGTTACATAATAGCCTTGGTAACAGGAAACGGAAGTTAGGATGAAAGCAAAAACCATTGCTTTTACATACATCATAAAAACATAGTTTGCGACAAAGAAGGACCGAACTCCTCGAACATATTCAGGGTCTGTTAATTGTCCGAATGGGACAGCTGCAATATATCCACCAACAATACTAATGATTGCGGCTAAACTGACTAATAAAGGAATGATTACAACGGCTGCAATCAATTTAGGTAGAATAAGATAAGCCGCAGTATTTACGCCCATTAATTCCATTGCGTCAATATGCTCTTTTTGTCGCATTCCTCCTAATTCAGATGCCATATTAGACCCTACTTTTCCTGCTAAAACAAGACAGGTGATAGTTGGTGCCAATTCTATAATAGTGATATCTCGAACAATATAGCCAATATAATATCTTGGAATCAATCCACCACTCAATTGGTCAGAGAATTGAACCGCAGTAACTGCCCCAATAAAGATAGCAATCAATCCAACAATTACCAAAGACCCAATGCCAATGTCATTCATCTGGCGCATGGTCTCTTTCCAATACATTGAAAACTTCTCAGGTCGAGAGAAGGCCGTCTTCATCAACGTCAAATAGCGTCCAAAATGGAATAAGATATTTAAGTTCATTATTTATTAGTAAGCAACTGTTTTAGAACGCCAAAAGTAGGATATTTTTAGGGAAACAACTATTGTGCCTCCCGTGTTCATTTGTCTTTTTTTAGTTAAAATCACTGAATATCCATACTTTTTTAAGGAGAATATCTTTTAAGTTAGGTTTTTCAATTGCTTTTTAAAAACTATAAATGACTTTTTACCTGTCTATTTGTCTATTTTTCTTACTGAAAAAATAAATTTACCAAAAGAATTTTGAACCAGCCCGAATGCGTCATGCGGGCGGGTTGAATCTTTTTTCCATAGGTTTTACAACCCATTGAAAAGCAGCCCATCCTCTTCGAGGTTCACCCTTACGGGTTCATATTTCAAAATTGGTAAATTTATTTTTCAGGGTTCCTTTAATTGGATTTTCTTGACAAGGCATCAAAACAAATATTTTTATATTAAAAATTATAAAATGTTAATAATTAGGACATTAAGTATTAAATTGTATAAAAATATCATAAGTTTGTTTTATATTTGCGTCAACAAAATGAAGATATTTAACTATTTTAAATATCTTAAAGCTCCGAGTTTTTATTTTTTCGAGGTATTCCAAAATTTTCAGGAAGGCTATTTCGAAAATCCTCCCAACCGATTTCCTGAAATAAAGAATTATCTCAATAATTTTCCCCAACAGAATCTTTATACCCAACATTTTATACCCCATTTACCTTTTCTTTCCACTTTCTTTCTAAAGAAGGTAGGCACAGAAATTAAGTACACTGCGTCGTACTAAGGAATAGTTTGATAATTAATTTACATTCTTCTACTTTTTCCTTTTTGAAGTATTGAGACCCTTACAATCATCGGGAATCGAAAACGATTTATTCCCTCTATAGACTTATGTCTTGTTTAAAGAAAATATAATTTCGGCTAAAACGAAATTGCTAAACAGACTATTCCTCAGTTAAGCCCCAAATTGATATAACGATATTTTTTAACCTAATCACTTATTTTTTTTATAAAACTGTAAATCTGTAAACAATGAAAAGATTATTTCCCCTAATAGTTTTATGGGCATTTTGTTTGATGTTCCAAACGAATACACTTTCCGCACAAAGTAGTCATTGCGACTCATTTGACATAAACTTGAAAGCTAATGGCATTATTTGTGGGGACACACACGGTGGTATTTGGCTAGACATTATTGGAGGTAAAACGGGTATCTATGAGATATCTTGGTGCTCCTTTAATAATAGAGTTGAAGGTAAGGCCACTTCCTTTGCTTCAAATTATGAAATCACGAGCTTACCGGAAGGTACTTACACCGTCAAAGTAACCGATTATAGAACTAGATGTAGCTCCACAAAAAAAGTGGAAATAAAGAAAGGAGCACTACCTCAAGGCGTTGAAGTTAAGGCTAAGTCTACCAATTGTAAAGGTTTAGGAAACATCTCTATGAGTATTCCTGGTTTTAAGAAACCTCCTTTTAACATCCACTTAAAAGGACCTCAGTCTAACAATTATGCGGTCTATACCAATAGCTTTAAAATTTATAATTTACCAGCAGGGGATTATGAAATAAGCCTTGTTGAAGAAGGTTGTACCGCATCTACTACTATCAATATACCAACTACTCCTGGCTTACCTTCTTTCACTTTAGTAGATGAAAAAGATGAATGTGGTGTTAGTTCTGGGAATGTGACTATGAACGTAACGGATGGTGTAGCTGGTTATAGAGTAACTATTGATGGGCCTACTTCTGGTTCTGTAAATGTTACTGAATCTGATTTCCGAATATTTGATTTAAAGTCTGGCGCTTATAAAATTACGCTAGAAGACGCCAATGGCTGTTTAGCTTTTGGTTCTATTGAAATTGACCGAGCAGCTTTGTCTGCTGAAGTAGCGGCTACCCACGCTAAGTGCGACCAAAATGGCGCCATCAATGTAGCTATTTCAAAAGGAAAAGCACCTTACAAGGTAAATTATAAAGGTGGAGGAATTGAAGGAAGCAAAGATGTCGTAGGAAGTGCTACTACCCTTTCTCTTCCTGTAGGTACTTATGATATCGAAGTGGTAGATGCTTCAGGTTGTAATTATATGGCCCACTCTAGCATCCTGTTACAAGAAACAAATTTATATTGTTCTATTACACCGAGTCAAACAACTTGTAACGAAAGTAATGGTTCTATGCATGTATTTATTTCTGGCGGCACAAAACCATTTACCTTCTCTTATACTGGTCCAATATCTGGTACTAAAGTAGTTGATGGTACTTTCTCTCTCGACCATTTACCTGCTGGTTTTTATGCTACCTCTATTCACGATGCAGATGGATGTTCTGTCGCTGAAAATGCAGAAGTTGTAGCAGGAACTTGTAGCTTTATTGCTCCTCAAGGAAGTAGTAGTGCAGCGGCTAATCTGGGTTTCTCAGAAGAACTTAGCGGTTTACAAGTCCAACAAAATTATCCAAATCCGTTTGTTAATCAAACGAATCTACTTTTTAGTTTGCCAGAAGCAGGCTCGACTACTATAATGATACATGATTATACAGGCAAGGTCGTTCAAACACACACTGCAAATTATGATAAAGGTGCAAACCTTTTCACTTTTAACCAAAATAACCTTGCCGCTGGTGTATATTATTACACCATCCAGGCTGGAATATTTAGAGCGACTAAGAAAATGATTATTCGATAAACTATATTGAAAATTCATCTTTTGGTGGCACTTTTCCACCTATTCCTAAATGATTGGATGGCTTCGGTCATTCAATCATTTTTTTATGTTTTTGCGGAAAAGAAAAGTTAATGGAGAGGAGTATTAATTCCCACACTTAAATAGTGGATTTTATTTTAGGTACCAAAGGACGATTAATAAGTGCCCTCTTGTGTTTAATTACCATATTCCTAAAATTTAGTTAAGGGCTAAACTTTTCAACACTTCACTTAAATTTTGCTCTTTAAAATCTAGGCCAAATCTATCGGGAATACCAAAAACAGAATGAAAACATAACAATAACTGCTCTTTGGTCAGTTCTATATATTTTCGCCTCCCTTTCGACAAACTTACCGCAGGTACCATTTGATGTTGAATATTATATTCCTTAAAAATTAAGTTGGCTCTTTTTAAATGAAAATCTGAGGTGACAACTAAAGCACTTTTCATACTTCGTCTCTTCATTAGCGCAGTGGTATAATAGGCATTTTGATAAGTGTTTAGCGCTTTACTTTCCTTGATTAAAACTTCTGCTGGCACATTTTGATTCAACGCATATGCCCACATTGCTTCTGATTCGAAACAATTATCACTGTTTAACTGAAGGCCACCGGTTAATATGATTCTTTGAGAAAAACTATTCCTGTATAACCCTATCGCCTTGTCCATTCTAGATTGTAAGGAGGTATCTATAGCACAACCAGCCGTCAAACCGCCACCTAAAACAATTATGGCATCATACCTATCGGCTAATTCTTCGTTGGGAGGAACAGGTAAAAGGAGTGGTAAGGTAAAAAAACAATACACAATTAATAGTCCCAAAAACAAAATGTAGGGAGAAATTTTTCTCATGAAAGATATATACTTATTCGGTCTGCTTTAAAAATTGAGCTTAAATTTGTTGTGTAAAGTTTAAAGTATTATTGATAAAAACGTTTATCCTTTTCTAAATGTTTTAAATAGTGGGTTCTAAATGCAAAAATAAGATAATATTACTTATAAGAACGTGCAAATAATCAGGAGTGGTCAAAGTATGATGCTCTTCAAAATCACGGCGTCATGGGAAGTTACGGCGTGATAATTAGGTTGACACTAGATTCGGTAATTATTGCTTCACAAATCGCATTGTTTCTACAGTTTCTGTACCGTGGCTTAGTTGAATTGTATAAACGCCTGCTGGAAAATCTATTGTATTTATAGAAATTAATTGAGTTCCTTTTTCAATGGAATATGCCGTAGTTCTCAAAACCCTACCTGAAAGACCTAATAATCTTAAGTTTACTTCTTTGGCAACCTCCGTACTTATTTCTAAATATACCGTATTCGTAGCTGATGGATTTGGAAATAAAACAGCCTCAGTATTGGATGTTTGCTCCTTCTTTGTGAAGGCTAAATTTATATCCAAAGCTTCTGACTTCCAACCATAGGCAGTTGCAGTCGTCAAATGAGAATTTATCTGAATAAAATCACTTAATTGTCCTGATTGCTGAGCAATAAAATTTAAATTAAATAACCTAGTCCCATTTTGTTCTTCTCTAGTATCCCAAGAAGTACTTATTAATCCTTTTTCTTTATTTATTAAATTGAAATTGGTTCTTTTATAATTTGACAACTCCCCCATTTCTAAATCCATCATTTGTAAGGCATTTGGATTAAATCCTAAGGTAAATTGAAATGCTTGAATCTTAGAAAGTTCCGCTGTGTTAAGTGCTACATTGACGTGCTCTCCAACCTCAATTGCCTGGTCTTCTATTAGTAAGGTCAACTTATCCGACCTTTCTCTATCGGTAGTCGATATTAAAGCATTTGGTTTAGCACTATTATTTAAATCCCCAATTTTTATAGCCGTAAAAGATAAAGTTCCCAAATCCGCCAAACTCGTTATTTGAATTTCAGCAGGTTCAAATACCCACGAAGTAGTATTTGGAAATTCATCTATCACTCCTAAAATTATTTGTCTCATGTGTACGATATCAAAGGTCGTTACCCCACCTGATTTATTAACATCAGCTGCTGTATATTCTTGGGAAGTTGTAAACGTATCAATCCCTAAAATATGCTTTGAAATAAATATGATATCTAAGGTGGTTACACCATTAGCAGGGTCGTCATTCTTCTCTAAAGCTACTGTATAACTTTCATCTGCCAATAAACTACCTGTTTGAAAGCTTCCATTAGCGTCCGTAATAATCGTCGTATCTTTTGCTCCAGAAAAATTAACGGTTACGCCACCTAAACCTTCTCCCTTAAGGGTATTAATCCCGCCAGAAACGATAGCAGTGGCTGGTTCTTCAACTTCATTAAATGCAGTCTGAGACTCTATTATTGCCGTTTCAACAGCGTCAATATACCCCTCGTTATTAAATATCCTTTTAACGTAATTGACGCTTCCGTCAGGAGCAATAACAGCAATAGTTGGAGTTCCGAAATATTGCCCGAAGGTACCATCTTGATAAGGTTTGGCCGCTTCTTCACTTCCACCTCCATAGTGAGCAAAGGGCCAATCATGCTTAAACTCTCTTTTAAACTCATTTACATTTTCATCTGTATCTGCACCTGATATTGACAAACTAACAAACTCTACTTGAATATTTCTTTCAACCATCTGCGTATGCAAATTTGCCATGAATGGTGCGAAACTTCGACAAGGAGGGCAGTCTACAAAAAACAGCTCTATCACAACCGATTTTCCCTCATCTAAATAATTTGCATATAGCCCTATCGATTCATTATCCGTTGTGGTAATTTTAAAATCTGGCGCAGTCTGAGCAAATAGGGAAATAGAAAAAGTGAATAGAAAAATTAAAATAGGGAGTCGAATTCTCATAAGTGTTGATTTTTTAAAATTCATGGTTTAGAGTTAAAGATAACCAAATTTTCAGTTATATAAAACTTAAAATACATATACCGCTAATCTTATGCCAGAGTAGTCCCTTTCTCCCTAATTCAATACTCTTACATATATTTTTTTACAAAATATCTCCGTTTGTATAATTTACCACCTTTTTGAAAGAAAAATTAGAAGCATGAAAATGTAGTGAAACAGGAAAAATATGACGTGAACAAGCTAATATTAATTTTATTTAACTAAAAAAAATATGATATTGCAGGTTATACAATTTAGCTAATGGTAGATAGTTTTTTAAAAGAATTTTATATATTGGAGAAGCTTACACAGTCAAAAAACAAAAAAGATAAAGATGGTTAATAATCAATTGATTAAGCATCTCTATATTTAAACTTTAATTTTGCTATATGTGTTTGAAAAGTATCCTTCTGATAATAGAGGATTCTTTTCTCATTTTTAGAATACGTATACTGATATCACCACTTACCTAAAGTTGTTATTTTTTAAGGCTAAACTATTTAATGAGGTTACTCATACCTGTTTTCTTATTTATTCTATTTGGATGGTCTTATGTGGTTTCTGCTCAAATAAATACCATTAAATTTGAGCACTACACTGCAAATGAAGGACTGTCTCAATCCACTGTTAAATGTATACAGCAGGACACCTTAGGATTTATGTGGTTTGGTACCATAAATGGCTTGAATCGATTTGATGGCTTAAACTTCATTTCCTATCATTTCTCTCCGCAAGACTCTTCCAGTCTAACTAGTAGTCATGTTACCGCTCTTTTTGAAGATAGCAAAGGAAATTTTTGGGTCGGTACTCCAGATGGACTCAATAAATTTGTAAGGGAGACCGATAGCTTTCAGCGATTTGTGCACTCTAAGACCAATCTTAATAGTTTATCTCATAATTATATTCAAGATATCCTAGAAGATACTGCTGGAAATTTATGGATAGCAACTAGAGGCGGCCTTAGTAAATACGATAACCAAACTAACCGATTTGTCACCTTCCAAAAAGACGCCAGTAACTCCCTTGGCATGCGCAGTAATAAAGTTAGCTGTATTTATGAGGATAAGCATAAAGATTTATGGGTTGGATACTTTGGTTTAGATGGATTGCAAAAATATGACCGAGAAAATCAAAAATTCATTACCGTTTTATATAACGAAGAAGAACTGGAAAACACGCCACTCAATGTCACAATTTGGGATGTGTTTGAGGATAGTGAAGATAATTTTTGGGTAGCAACTGACAAATATGGTTTGATTCTTTTGGACCGCGCTACTAATGAATATCTCGTTTATCAAGAAAGTCCTGCCAACAAATTTGGACTCAATGCCTCAACCATTATGGATATTGATGAAGATGATTTGGGCAATTTATTAATTGCCACTGAAGGAGGAGGATTAAACGTCCTTAATTTGGAAAACTTTGACAAAAACGCTCCAAAGTTTGCCCAATATCAAGTAGAACCGCTTAATGCGTATAGCATCAATGATAATTTCCTTCAGTCTATTTATAAAGATAAAGCTGGGCTAATATGGATAGGTAGCAAAGATAGTGGTATTAATAAAATTGATAAGGGGATTCAGAAATTCACCCATTATCAAAGTAATCAAATAGCTGGTAACAACCTTACCAACAAAGACATATGGAGTATTTCCCAAGACCACGTTGGTAATGTTTGGGTTGGTACAGCAGATGGATTAAATCGGATTGATGAAGAAAGAATTAATATTGAATACTTCTATAATTCACCTAATGATAGTCGCACTATTAGTAGTAATCATATCTACTCCATTTACGAGGATAAAAGTTTAGATATTTGGATTGGTACTGATGAAGGATTAAATAAATTACCATTTGGAAATGTATCTAAATCGAGTTTTATTTCCTTTAAACATGATAAGGAAGATAAAGAATCCATTTCTAACAATCTTATTAGGTGTATGATTGAAGATGATGATGGAAATTTTTGGATTGGCACCAATAAAGGACTTAATCTAATGAATAGAAAGGATAATACTTTTAAACATTTTTACAATAATAAAAGTGAAGGGAGTAATATTATCCGTTGTATGATTTTAGATAAAAAAGGACGACTATGGCTTGGTACAGAACGAGGTTTGGTCCGCTTTAACCCACAAAATAAAAAATTCATCAATTTTTTCAATGAAGAAAATAATCCCAATAGTTTAAGCAGCAATATTATTAATGCTATTTATGAGGATATAAATGGTAATATATGGCTAGGTACGCCCGAAGGATTAAATAAAATGACAGAAAATAATGGTAATATTATCTTTGAATATAATGGCCTCCCTAACAATACCATATATGCTATTCGAGGTGATAGGACTGGTAATTTATGGTTGAGCACCAATACTGGTTTAACTAAGTTCCACACAAGAAAAAAAGCAACCAAACACTTCGCTAATAAAGATGGGCTACAAGATGGTGAATTTAATCCTAATGCTAGTTACAAAAATTATAAAGGGGAATTATTCTTTGGGGGTTCCGATGGATTAAATATTTTTCAGCCAGAAGAATTATTACTCAATGAAGAAAAGCCTAAAGTGGTACTTACTGATTTTGTAATCAATTATGAACCTGTAAAAGTAAAGCCTGATGGGCAATTGAAAAAACACATTAGTATTGCTGAAAGCGTTACCCTTTTTCCTGGTGACAATAAAGGCTTTTCTTTTGAATTTGTAGCCCTCAATTATACTCAATCTGAAAAGAACTCCTACAAGTTTAAGTTGGAAAATTATGACGATACTTGGAAGTATCCAAATAATCAAAATATTGCTTTTTATACCAATATAGACCCAGGAAACTACGTCTTCAAAGTGCAAGCTGCTAATAATGACGGTATTTGGAATGAAGAAGGTACTTCAATAAAAGTCAATATTCAGCCAACTTTTGTTCAGACTTTGTTTTTTAAAGTGGCCTTGCTTTTAGCAACTATTGGAATAGGGTATCTAATTTATCTGAATCGAGTCCGTTCGCTTAGACAAAGAAGTATTACTTTAGAAAAAATGGTCAAAGAACGAACCGAGCAGTTGGAGAAAAAAAATAACGAATTGGCGACCACTGTTAAAACTTTAGAAGACACCCAACAACAGCTAGTGGTATCCGAAAAAATGGCTTCCTTAGGTCAATTAACTGCTGGTATCGCCCATGAAATTAATAATCCTATTAATTTCATTTCTTCAAATGTTCAGGCACTTAAAATGGATTTTCAGGATATGCAGAATGTCCTGAAAAAAGTTAAAGAATTAGAAAAAGCAAAAGATCCTGTCAAATTAACCAATGAACTTATTCATTTAGGTAAACAATTAGACTTTGATTTATTAGAAGAAGAAATTAGTGAATTGCTTGGTGGTATAGAAAGAGGTACGGAACGGACGGTAAATATTGTGAGTAGCTTGCGAACTTTTTCTCGTAATTCTACAGAAAATTTCTCAAAAGCAGATATTCATGAAGGTCTTGATTCTACCATTACGATTTTGAATAGCCAATTAAATGGACATATATCTATAGAAAGAGCTTATGGCAACATTCCTTATGTAAAATGCCAAATCTCACGACTCAATCAAGTATTCTTAAACATTATCAATAATTCTATTCAAGCTATTAATGCTAAATCTAATGGCGTTCTTCACCCCGGCTTGATTAAAATTACTACGCAGAAAATGGGAGACCAAATTCAAATTTCTATTAAAGATAATGGAAGTGGAATGGATGAAACTACCCGAAAAAGACTTTTCGAACCCTTCTACACAACTAAAGATGTAGGTGAAGGGACTGGGCTCGGCCTGTCTATTTCCTATGGTATTATAGAGCAACACAATGGAAAAATAGATGTTTTTAGTGCTATTGGAGAAGGTACTGAATTTTTAATTTACTTACCGCTAAATGGTTAAACAATTTAACCTAAGCTCTTACCAAAATCTTACTCGTACTCCTTTTATTTTAGCTCATTTTATAAATAAAAAGCCCCTAAATCCATAGATTTAGGAGCTCATAAATAACTTTCAGGGTGTTTAGAAGAAACCCATCGAGAGAGAGAATCTACCTATTATTAGATGCAATAGGCTTTTCTTTTAGGAACTAACATAATTATCGTTTTCCTTCAATTTTGTAACTTTGTGAAATCGAAAAATATAATTAAAAAGTCTATAACGAAATGATTTTCAATTATTTATATACGCTACTTTCCTATTCAATTCAACTATTTCCAAAATATATAGATATGAAAACGGTGAATTTTAGTGTTAAATTTGTATGGACGAAAACTTCTATACTAAATCATCGTCCGCGATAATAATTTTCTTATTGGAAATACAGTCTTGAGTACAAAGAAATAGTGTGCTAATTTGCACTGAATGCATAATGAGTGTCATGATAATAGGTTTATGTTTTTAAAAAATTTTGCAACACAAACTTAGCCTTATGTGACACTCTTTTTCCTATCAATTTTATATCTTTCTGTAAGTTAATAATACCTCTTTCCTGAAATATTTTTTATCTTTTCACCTAATTATTAGTAATTTAGCTTCTTTAAACCTCTCTATTTATGTATCTATTTATCTCCAATGAAAAAACTTATTGAACTAGCTAAACTTGTTTCAAAAGAAAAAACTAAACGTGTAAATATTATTGGTCAAGAAAAGAAAGGAAATAGCTCCTTAACAAAAAAGCTATACGATGGAATTCTTGAAGGAAAAATTACCAATGATAAAGAGGCTGGTGCACTGATATATGGTCCAAAATTTGACCAAAACACTTATGTAAGAACCAAATACCGGTTAGAAGAAAAATTAATAAACTCCCTATTTTTTATCAACCTTAATGAACCTCATTTTACTGATTTTCAAAAAAATTATTATAAATGTCACAAGGATGCTGCTGCAGTAAAATTTTTAATTGGCAAAGCAGCTAGGAATGCTGCTGTTTCGCTCGCAGAAAAAACGATAAGGCTTGCTGTAAAATATGAACTTACTGAAATAACATTAGATTTAGGGCGAATCTTGAAAAAACACTTCAGGATATACAACCCCAATAAAGAAAAAGCCAATTATTATATTAATTTAGTCAAATATCACAAACATGTACTCGATTTAGAAATGCTAGCCGAAGATTTTAAGGAAGAAATAAATAGTCAATTTTCTCCATCTCGAGCGAATCAAGCTTTTCAAATAGAAAAAGTAAATAAATATGAAATTATTCTAAGAAATAAAATAAAAGAATTTTCTTCTTATAAACTAAAATTAAACTATTATCAAATTGCTAGTTTCAAATATAGAATTAATAATAATTATTTAGAAGTTATTCGGATAAGCCAAGAAGCTTTACATTATTTTGAAAAAATAACCAATAAAAATTCTGTCGGTCCAATTGCTGTATTCTCTATCGACATTCTTTTTTCTTGTGTTATCTCTAAAAATCACGAGTTAGGTAGTAGCATTTTTAAAAAAGTTAATCAAATTGTTCCTGAAGGAAGTATCAACTGGTTCTTATCTTTAGAAGGGTATATTTTGTTGTGCTTTCACACACACAAATATACGGAAACGTACGAGCTTCAAAAACTAGCTGTCAATCACAAAAAATATACTCAACTACCTAAACAATACAGCGAAATATGGAAAATTTATGGTGCTTATTGTCATTTTTTAATTGAAAATAATAAACTTGATTTACCTAAAGAAAACCGACCTTTTAAAGTTGCCAAATTCCTCAATGAGGTGCCGCAATTCTCAAAAGACAAAAAGGGAATTAATATCTCTATTTTAATTATTCATGTACTTTTTTTACTACAACGGAAAAAAAGAGATGCTGTCGTTGACCGTATTGATGCACTTAAGCAATATTCTTATCGTTACCTAATTAAGGATGAGACGCTACGTAGTAATTGTTTCATCAAAATGCTAGCCAAAATGGTAAAGGCAAATTTTCACAAAAACGCGACTATTCGCACTACTAAACGCTTATTAGAAAGACTATCGGAAACTCCAAGCGCTACAAAAGGCCAAAGCCAATATGTCGAAATAATTCCCTACGAAGTGCTCTGGGATATTATCCTTAATATTTTAGTTAATAGAGCCCTGTAACCGAAATTAGCTTTCGCATTGACAAAGAATTCCCTACCAAACTATAAAATAGGAAAATGGATTACCCTGACTAATCAGATATTTAATTTTCCCAAACTTACCACTTACCACTCATCACTCATTCCTAGTTGCTTTTATTCTTGCCATAAATTTCCTAGCCGTTCCTGGATTAATTGGTTGAATTTCATAATTCTCCCCATCCTTCATCTTTATTATCATTTCCTTTTTCTTTAATCCTGTTACTGCATCATTATAGCGTGTATTATTAGAAACAGTACTCATGATTCCTCCTTTATAAGCAAAGTAGTAAAAGTACTCACTAGGTGATTTAATGTAAATGTAGACTCTGTCATCTCCATTCGAAGGCATCCGAAATTCTACATAACAGGTAAGGGTCTTATTAATAGGGTCAGCTCCTATAGCTCCTAATCCTATCTTATCTTTTCTTGAAACAAAAGATTGATAATCTGCATCCCACTTCATCGGTAAATCACTAAAGAAGAAGGTATGATGTTTATATTTTTTTGGAAAGAATAAAGTTCGGTTCTTCATAATATTGACGGTTTCCGTCAACATCGCTTCATTATTAATAAACTCAGATAATCCTTTTTCGTAAAATTCTCCTTTACTAGCATAGGCAATATCAGGCGCATCAAAACTACTAGAAATTATATCGGTCGCCATAATTCTCAATAGGGCATCTGGGATAATTAAATCTACTCCTGCCATCAAATCTGCTAAAACAGGTGCATCGTAGGTGCTGGAATCTTGTTCATTGGGAAAAGATGTTTCTATATTACCTGCGGCTTTCACACTGATATAATTTAAGCCACTTCCTATATTAATAGGCCCCTCCCCTTTTAGTTTTCCAGTTTTATTGGAAAAAGTTAACTTAGTGCCTTTTATTTGATTTTCTAAGACTTTGGTAGAATCTCCAAATACAAATTCATCCTTTTCTTCGTCAAACTTAAATATGCCAGTTACTGGTAGAATTGGTCGGTCTTTTCTAAAAAATAAAGGCATCATCGTTCTTCCATAAATTCTTGTATTTTCTTTACTTAAGAAAAAACCTGTGCGCAACTGCTCTCCATCATAATTTTTTGGTACGTCATATGAAATAGTTAAATCCGTCTTGTCCCCTTCACTATTAATCGTAAACCATTGTGGGTTAGGCATTAAGGGAGAGTCAAATTTTGCAAACCCATCAAATTTCAGGTTTCTAGAAGAGGCAAATAAAGAAATGTCTCCACGGAACTGAGTTTGATTATCAATATAAAAATCATCTTCGGGTTTAATGGTTCCTTTTGCCCGCGTTTCTGTTTTCTTTTCACTTTGTTTTCCTTTTCCTATTCTAGCCCCAGAAATATTTTCAAAATATATCTCCTGCTTTCGGTCTGCAATATTGTACTCATAGTAACCATTTGCCGTGTACTCTTTTCGGCCATTTATATTCGCTGTTACTCTATTAATAACGTGATTTTTATTTAAGGTATCTGCAACAATTTTTGCATTGGTTAGTTCCTCCATTTTTCCTCCTGCTAAAATACTTATATCTCCTGTTTCTGGATAGATAAATGCATCAGCAGTACGTATTGCTTCCACTCCCCCGATTTCTAATTGACTGGTTTTCAAATCATATCTAGCAGTTTTACCAGGAAAAGATAAAGAATCTTTGCCTGCATGCGTAGAAGTAAAATTGGCGAATTCGTCTTGCTTTGCCTTAAATGTTATGGTTTGACCGTCCATATCCCATTCAAACTCATCCATACTGGTGACATACTCATTATAGGGTAAAAAAGTCTCTCCTACCTCTGCATTGGATTTGAATTTGGCATATTGCTTATCAAAATCTACTACACCGCTTAGATTACTCGTTTCCAGTGCTAAGGCATCAGATTCCAAAGCCTTAATTTTAACATTCATGGTATCTGAACGGGCAGAAAATGAACCAAATGAGAAATCTCTTGAATACATACTCGCCTTTTCCCAATTGAGCAAACCTCTACCTTTAAGCCCTGATGGTGTCAATAAACCTAGTCCTGTAAATTTATAATTACCTTCTTTATACAAATCAAATGGTTCTTTTTTTGTCCTTACCTCCATACTATCGGCATATGGTCTCCAATTTATCGTTACATCTAACCCGACTGCTTGAGGAATTTCTTTACTTCGGTCTTCCGCTAAATCAAATCGCTCGGCACTCGCTGTCATTGTTTTGGGCCTAAAAATGATATCTTCTGAATTGATGACAGCTCCTAGATAGGTAATCGTACCTTCTCCTTTGAATCCTTCGTTACTCAAATCAACTGCCCCTTTAAAATTACCTCTTTTTTTGTAGGTGGGGAATCCTGCTGCTGGTGTTTGGGTCAAAAATCCAAGTGATTTATCTTCTTTTAACACCAAAGTCTCTTCAAACTCTGGAAATATATCTGCGGAAAACATCTTGCCTTTAAAGTGCAAATCGTCTTCCGTGAAATTATCTAAGCTATTAAAACTAAATGGGTCTAATTTGAAATAAAATGAATCTCTTTTGTACAAACTATCTCTATCGTAAAATACGTAAGAATCTCCTTTACTCTGGAAGGATGGGAAAATAGCAATATCTTCTTTTCCTGACTTATTGGATGGGGCATCAATTAATAATATACCAGTTAAATATTCAATCTCACTTCCTATGGCCTGAGCAACAGGGTTGCCCTGAGCATCTGCATCGCCCGATGGGACGAATAAATTAAAGTAACGGACGGAATCTAATTCTACATTAAACTTATCATAATTAAAACTAAAACCTTTTCCTTGAAAGACACCATAGGCAGCAAACAATCTTCCATCAAACTCCATATCCCTATTTTCCTTGAGCATCATTGCCTTACCCGTTGGAATTGCTCCTACTTTTTGCTTTCCACTCAATTCTATATTTTTTACTCCGTTCATCACCATGTCCTTACTGTTCAAATCAATAATCGCATTAGCATCGTTAGAAGCAGAGGTAATTTTCAAATAATCGAAATCTACTTTTTGTCTACTAGCATCCGCGTAGTGAAAAACTTTGTCCTTTACTTCTATCATCTCCGTATCTTTATCATAATTGACAAATCCTTTGGATACCATATCATATAACAAAGGTTCGATACTTTTAATGTTAAATCGAGGATTCATTCGCTTGGCATAGGTCCCCGCATCCAAAATATTTGAACCTTCCATATCTGCAAAAATCTTTAAAGTAGAGATAGGGTTCTGAGAACCAATACTTTGCATTCGACGATAAACTTCAGGTGAAAAATATTTTAAAGATTCAAATGATATTTCTTGATTGGCACTTTTCCCTACCGCTACTGCTTGACCACCAACTGTAATGGAATCTTGATCTATATACCAAGTCATTTTATCTGAATCCATATTCAACTGATGAAATGAAGTGAAAAATGGATTACGGTCACTTCCTCGCTCGCCTCTTGTGAAGGAAACAGTCCTATCTATAATATCAAAACGCAAATTAACTGATGGATGCACTATAGAATCTTGCCCCGAATATAAGCCAACCTTCACGCCCGCACCTGTAATTAATTCGCCCTTTTTGATTGTAAAATGGGCTGCCTCTGCTCTAAATATTAACTCTTCTCGCTCATTGTATAGTAAAATTCTTGCAGGCGTCTCTTTTGTCCCACTTCCCAAAACTGAAGTTCCCTGTAGATTGAATTTTCCAATATACTTGATACCAGGTCCTAAATTATCAATCTCTAAGACATTCGCGTTGGAATTAAATCTGGGAAAAGAATTTATCTGCCCAGAAGCTACTAATTTATCTTGAAATTTGCCTTTAATGGAGTCGACTTGAAAAAAGGTTGGATAATATAAAACCGCATCTTCTATGCTATAAGTGGTCTTTTTAACTTCAATTTCATAAACACCTAAATTACAAAAATGGTCCGTTTCTAAACCATGTCTAGTCCAATCTACTTTCCCACGAGTTCCTTTCCAAGTATTACTCAATGGGTAAAAAATACCACTAGACTCCTCAATCAATAAAGAATCTTTCTTTCGAGAGGCTAATAAATCTAATTCCTTAAATACGACTTGAGGTATCTTTTCTTTGTAGACTAATTGGAAAGAATCAGCCATGGTTAACCAAGAAACGCCACCACTTGTGGAATATTTTAGTGCATTGTGCTCAAATAATTGGGTAGAAAATGATAAATAATCTTTTATGGGTTTTAGCTTTCGCCGTTCCATATCTGTGATTAAGGCATTAATTACCCCATGCCATTCTATAAATCGTTGATTAGGATTGGCTTGTTTTTTAATATGAGTTAAACCAATTAGATAATCACTAAAATAAGGACTTGCAGTCATTTTTAGTTGTAACATCTTATTACATAGACTCACAATTGTATCTTGTTCCTCCATCGTAAAACTACCTCCCTTAAATCGTTTGCCAAATTCAGAAAAAATATCATCCATTACCTTCCGTTTACTGGAGGTCATGTACTCTTTCAATTCATTAAAAAATTGATTGTGATTTTCTGAAAATGCTTCTAATCTTTGCGCAGATAATTGAACACTTAAGCCCAATACCAAAAGGGAAAAAAGTAAGACCTTTTTAATCATTCTATTAAATATTATTAAGGCAAGTTAAAGCACCTTTTTCTGAGAAAAATAATTGTTAAACTGCTTTATTGCTTTATTGTTATGCAACCAACGGCTACACTCCTAATAAAACGATATAAACCTTAAAACATTTTGTCCTTTTACTTACTTGGTTACTTGCATACAAATCCATTCTCCTTTCTTAATAACCTTGTCAATTGAAAATCCAATGTTTTCAACGGTATTACGCAGGAGGTCCAAATCTGTATCCAAAACACCAGAAATTAATAATTGTCCGTTCTGTTTTGTTTTTAGAAATAACGAAGGGAGGGAATTCAAAATTACATTTCGATTGATGTTTGCTAAAATAATGTCAAAATCTTCCGCATTATCTACTACAGAAAGTTCGCCAAGAACTGTTTTTACTTGCGTAATTTCGTTTTTTTGACAATTTTCAATCGTATTTTCTTGGGAGAGTGGGTCGTAGTCTATTGCTAATATGGATTTGGCACCCATTTTTGCTGCTAAAATGGCCAATATTCCTGTACCACAACCATAGTCAAAAACAATTTTATCTTTAAATTCTATGGATTGCATCGCTTCTATCATAGACATCGTCGTTTCATGATGCCCTGTTCCAAATGCCATTTTTGGATTAATGGTTATTTCGTGGGTTACATTTTCAAATTTGGGATGAAAATCAGCACGAATGCCGCAAAAATTATTTATTTGGATAGGTTGAAAATTAGCTTCCCAAATGGCATTCCAATTCTGCTGAGGTATTAACTTTGATTTGTAGGAAAAGTCAAATTGATTCGCCAATTTTTTAATGACTGATTCGTCATAATTCTCTTCAGGCATATAAGTTTTAAAGCCAAAGTCATCTTCTTCAAATCCATCAAATCCTTCCTGACTCAATAAGGCTAAAATGACTTCTCTGGTTTCAATAGCAGTTGTAATACTTATTTTGAAGTAATTCATAGCTGGGTATAAATGATGAATTTTTCTTTAAGCAGTTGGCCTCTTAATTATTTAACTCAAATTTCGAGCCGCAAAAGTAAGTATTCAGATTAGTAATTACAAATATGTCTTTATTAAACCCAAGCTCTAAGTATCATTCATTTTAAGGTGTTTTCAAAGGTATCCCTTAACTTTTGTTAAAGAAACTTTACCCTACGAATATTCATTTATTAAATCTTTAAGTTTTGGCAAGAACCTTGCTATAAGTATAAGGTATAAGCAATCTTTCAAATCATTCCCTAACTCCGCCCTTTTAATAATTTAATCACACCCCTTTAATTAATAAACATTTATTCCCAGATAAGGAACCGATAATTTTTGTTCTCTTCCTCCTAACAATTCATTTTCTTATTAAAAAGTGTTAGAGTTCAAAGCCTATTAATATGTTTTTTGATGATATAGATTGAATAAAAACATCACAAAAATCGATTAAGCCCCTTCTGGTTACAATCCTCCTTTTAAATCAACCAGTTCTAATAACGCAAAACGCAACATTGTTAATTTTCTAAAGCAAAAGAATGTACATGAGACAAACTCTACTATTCTTTTTATTTGCAATAGCCGTTTTTCAATTAGAGGCCCAGATACATCAAGATAATACTCCTTGGCAGCAGCAACAGCTTCATGACTTGACAACTGGTACCTTAACAGAAAATGGACTATCTGTAAGTAAATTCAAAGTGTTTCATCTTAATGAGAACCAACTTAGCCAACCCTTGAATAGTTTGACTTCCCAGGCAAGAAGTACCAATACCAATACGGTAATACCATTTCCTACAGCAGACGGGCATCTTCGTCGTTTTAATGTTAAACCATCCAATACTTTACATCCTGATTTGGCGAAAAAATTTCCATCTATTCAGACTTTTGAAGGAGTAGGAATTGATGACCCTACAGCAAGTATTCGATTTGAAATAACGCCTAAAGGGTTTTCTGGTATGGTTTGGTCTGCTCAAACTGGAACAGAAGTTATTCAAGTTATCAAGAAAAATAATCAACCAGATAAATATATTGTTTATAATAAAAAAGCGGCTGGTAGACATTCTAAAGGACATTTCACTTGTGGAACGCACGATGAAACAGACCATTTGGATGCTATCTCCCAGCATGTAAGCGCTGGTAGAAATAATGACGGCCTACTTAGAACTTATCGTCTAGCTCTAGCCGTAACTGCGGAATATACTGCTGTTTTTGGTGGAACTAAAGCTGGTGCGATGGCTGCAATGGCCACCACCATGAATCGGGTCAATGGGATTCTGAAAAGAGAAGTCGCAGTTGAATTACAAATGATTCCTAATAATGACCAAATTATTTTCACCAATGCTGCTACGGACGGTTATACCAATAACGATAGTGGTGATTTATTAGATCAAAATCAAAACATTATTGATTCAGCTATTGGCAATGATAATTATGATATCGGTCATGTATTTTCAACTAGTGCGGGTGGTGTGGCTTATTTAGGTTCTGTCTGTATTGATGCAATCAAAGCAGGCGGGGTTACTGGATCTCAAGTACCTCAAGGAGATGCTTTTGATGTAGATTACGTAACTCACGAAATAGGGCATCAATTAGGGGCTAATCATACCCAAAACAATGATTGCTCTAGCTCATTCGCTACTTCATTCGAACCTGGTAGTGGTTCTACAATTATGGGATATGCGGGAATTTGTTTTCCAAATATTCAAAATACTAGTGACGCTTATTTTCATAATATAAGTATCAATCAAATTAAAGCTTTTACCACTAGTGCAGCGGATGATTGCGCAGTTAAAACACCTACAAATAATGCAAAACCAACTGCCGATGCAGGTGCAGATTATACAATTCCTCATTCCACGCCTTTTGAATTAGAAGGTGTTGGTACAGATGCTAATAATGATGCACTTACTTATTCTTGGGAACAGATGGATAGAGAGACAGCTTCAATGCCTCCTTTAGCTACAGCTGATAAAGGGCCTGCTTTTAGGTCAATTTTTCCGTCAAGTGACCCTATTAGACAGTTTCCTGCTAAAGGCTCTAATAAGGACCATATTAGCAGTACTTGGGAAATGCTGCCCAGTGTTGAAAGAACTTTAAAATTTAGATTAACAGTTAGAGATAATAACAGCAATGGCGGAAATACCGCTAATGACGATATGCTTGTCAGTGTTGCTGGGACTTCTGGTCCTTTTAAGGTGATTGTACCAAATGGGAATGAATCCCTTGCTGCAGGACTTAATCATGAAGTTTCTTGGAGTGTAGCAGCTACTAATACTGCTCCTATTAATTGTACAAAGGTAGATATTTACCTTTCTGTTGATGGTGGTAACACCTATCCAATTGTGTTAGCGGAAAATGTTGATAATGATGGTTCAGAAAATGTATTTATTCCAAATACCATCTCTACGCCTAATGCTCGAATCAAAATTAAAGGAAGCGATAATATTTTCTTTGATGTGTCTGATAATAATTTCCAAATTACTGAAGCTCAAGCTGGTTTCGATTTGACCTTCTCTTCTGACCTTGCAACTATTTGTCAAGGAAGTGGCGAATCTATTTCACTTGAGATTATTGGAATCGATGGTTTTTCTGGAAATGTTGATTTAACCGCAGAATTACCTAGTTCTTTTGCGAATTATACTTTTTCTAATACAAATGATACGCCTGGAACAACTAATAATTTAACTATCAATACCACTAATAATACGCCTCCTGGCAACTATACCGTTTCCGTAACAGGAACCAGTGGCACGTTAAAAGTAACTAAAACTATCAATATTACTGTGGCGCCTCAAACGCCTAGTACGGTATCTTTATTAGCTCCTTCCGATAAGGAACAAGAGGTAGCGATGATTCCTAGTTTTAGTTGGAATGCGAGCGAAGCAGGTAGCGCTTATTCTTTTGAATTATCGAAAGTAGCAAACTTTGCTACGACTACTTATACCGCAACTGATTTAACTGTTTCAAACTATACTTTACCAATTAGTTTAGAAAATGGGGTGACCTATTTTTGGAGAGTTCAATCAAATAACCAGTGTAATGCTGGTGATTTCTCTGAGGTTCGAAGCTTTACTGTTACAAGTAATCTTTGTCAGACTTTTATAACGGAGGAGCAAGACTTAATGATTTCTTCTGGTGCTCCTAGTGAGATTTCTTCTGATATCATTATTGCTCAAAATGGTTTGGTCAATAGTGTAAAAGTCAGTTTAGATATTATGCATTCTTGGATTGGAGATTTGACGGTAACCCTTCAAAGTCCATCAGGTAAAAAAGCGATACTTTTCCAAGAAATATGTGGCAACGAAGACCGAATTACCTTAGCGTTTGGGAATGAAGGAGACCCTAATTTAAATTGTAATGAATTGACCGCAGGAACGTTAAACGCTCCTGCACAAAGCTTCGATATTTTTGAAGGAGAAGAAATAAATGGTACCTGGTCTTTGTTTATTGCTGATGGCGTTGACTTAGATGGAGGAACTTTCAAGAGTTGGAGCTTAGAAGTTTGTAGAGCTGTTGAGCTAACAGAACCTTTAAGTGTTTTGATAAGCAATGCGAATGACCCTGTATGTAATGGTGGTACTACCGGTAGTATCCAGGCATCTGTAGTTGGTGGTGTTCCGGATTACACCATTCAATGGAGCCATGGTGCTAGTCAATTGACCTTAAATAACTTAGCAGCAGGTACTTATGAAGTAACTGTTACTGATGGTAATAATAATGTTGCTACGGCAACTGCTACTTTAACTGAGCCAACTGCAATTGTATTAGAGAACGTTGTGGAAAATGTTACTTGTAATGGTATCAATAATGGTAGCATCCAAATTTTTCCAACTGGTGGAACTCCTGGGTATGAATACAAATGGGCAAATGGTGTCCGACAGTTTAATAATTTAAATCTCCCTGACGGCGTTTATAGCGTAACCGTCACAGATGGTAATGATTGTACTGCGGACGCTAATTATACCATAACGGAACCTACACCTATTGAGTTATCTTTTAGTAGCAACAATGCCCAAAATGGGCTCAACGGAAGTGTAGAATTAAACGTGACTGGTGGTACTGGGGAATATGTATATGATTGGTCTAGTGGTGCTACTACTAGAGATGTTGACGGTTTAGCTCCTGGTAATTTTACAGTTGTCGTTACAGATGATAATGGTTGTACTGCCGAAGGAGAAGTTAATGTTATTACAGAAAATACAATTAATCAAGATTGTTATAGCGTAACTATCAATATCACTTTAGATAATTATGGGGAAGAAAATAAATGGGACTTAAAAGACGGTAATGGCGAAGTGGTAGAAAGTGTTGGCCCCTTCAATAATTTTGAGAACGGTTCTGTTAATGCGACCACTCTTTGTTTGCCACCGGGTTGTTATGACTTTACTATTTTCGACCTTTGGGGAGATGGCATGTGTTGTTCCTATGGACAAGGTGGCTATGAAGTCATAGAAGATGCTACTGGAAAAATTTTAGCGAGTGGTGGGAGTTTTAGTAAGGAGGAAACTAAGAATATTTGTGTTCCTAGCTCCGCTACTAACGATATGACTACCATTGAATACTGTGGTGCTGTTGGGAGAAAAACTCAATATGAATGGATTGAAACCGTAGAAATCAATAATCAAACGTTTAATTCTGGCGATAATGAAGGATATGGTGATTTTTCTGAAACGGAGATTACCGTCCCAGTTGGAGGAACCTTACCATTGGCTTTTACTCCAGGTTTTGGCTTTTTTGAATATCATGAAAACTGGCAAATCTGGATTGATTTCAATGGAGATGGAGATTTTGAAGATGAAGGTGAAGCAGCCTTTCTTATTTCTGGTAAAGGGCGAGTAGAAGGCACAATTGGTATTCCCGTAGATGCAATCACAGGCAAAACTCGTATGAGAATTGCTATGAAATGGGGGGAATTAATTGAGCCTTGCGAATCTTTTAGTTGGGGAGAAGTGGAAGATTATACTTTAAACCTTCAAGGTGCTGCAACTATCGGTGAAAGAAATCCATCCACTGCACTTGCTAAAGTATTCACTACAGGCAAACCAGTCACTTATACGGTGCAGGAGCGTGAAGCGGCTTTTGACCTTCATCTGTTCCCTAATCCAACTACAGACTTTATCAATTTAGAATGGAATGACCAAAAAGATAAGACCTATGAATTATCTATTTATAACAGCTTAGGTCAATTACAAAAACACCAACAAATACCCACTCACACTGGGCCAAATAAAACCAACTTGTCTGTAAAAGAATTTCCTGCTGGCGTATATTTACTCCAATTAAGGAATAAAGACAGAGTTCTTACAAAAGAATTTATCATTACAAATTAAGTCGTGTTTAAGAGTATGTCTAAAAATTTATTTAATTGATAATCAATAGTTTGCAGTTCTGGCTAAGCATTTAATTTTTTGCTTATCGAGATAAGGAAGAAATTAAATGTGACGCCAGGTTCGTAAAATATTGGTTGTCAAGACGATAAAATTTAGACATACCTAAATTATTATAAAGGGAGGCAATTATTGTCTCCCTTTTTTTTATGCCATTTTGAGACTTATTTAGGCTTAACCCTCTGTCCCTAACATCTAAACTTAAGCTCTTCGTCCTTAGCCTCCGCCAATTCAAAAATTTGATATATCTTGCACAGTATAATTATTCCGAATCATTCCTTATGAATAATAAAGTCAAATCTACCTTACAAAATTTGCCTTTACTGGTTAAGTATTTACTCATTTTTGGAGTAGTAGCCTTTATCAGTTTGCTTTTCCCTAATAATGTGAAATTTAAGTATGAATTTCAAGAAGGGCAATCTTGGAGATATCCAGATTTAATTGCTCCTTTTGATTTTGCTATTCAAAAAACGGACGAAGAAATCAAGGCCTCTATTGACCAAATTAATGTTGATTTTTCTCCCTATTATGAAATGAATCTTGATGTTGTCAAAAGAGAAAAAGCCAATTTTTTAGCTGCCTTTGACCAACAGATTGCAGACCAACAAGCCGCTAGTCAATTTGTAGATGTACTTCGAAATCCTAATAAATACAAAAAATATGGGCTGCAACTATTAGACCGTTACTTTAATTTAGGCATCATCGCTAATGAACATACTTACAGTGAAAAAGGAAATGATTTTGTTATAAATATCATCAAAGGAAATACGGAATATCGACAAACCTTACAGAATATTCTAACTAAAAAAGCAGTCTTAGATTTGATGGGTGACTCCCTACCCTATGCCCCTTTAAAAGAACCAGAATTTATTTTCCCCCTGATTGAAAGTGCTTTTCAACCCAATTTGTCTTTTAGTGAAGCTTTGACCAATCGGTATAAAGACGAGCAATTAAGTAGCATTGCCACTACAAAAGGAAAAATAAAAAAAGGGGATTTGATTATCCCTCAAGATGGTATCGTCACTCAACAAATTTACCAATCACTCATTTCCTATAAATCACAGTATGAAGCGGAGGTTAGTCAAAATAAAACCCACCTCGCGGTTTTTGCTGGATACTTCTTATTGACTAGTTTAATTATCGGCGTTTTCTTACTCTATCTGCGCTTAGAAGCATGGGAAGTCATGGAAAAATTCAATCGACTTTTATTCATTTTGATGTGGATCATGCTCTACAGTTATCTGGTTTATCTCATTGAATCTTTTGAAGACTTGAATGCTTGGTTGATTCCTTTTTGTATTGTACCGATTGTTATAAAAAGTTTTTTTAATGACCGAATTGCCTTGTTTATACATATCTCTATTGTACTAATAGCCAGCTTTTTATCTTCACTTGGGTATGAATTTACTTTTTTACAAATCTTAGCGGGAATTGTAGCCGTTTTGACGAGTAAAGAAACAAAATGGTCTACTTTTTTCTTATCCATTTTTTATATCATGGTGACGCTAGGCTTGGGATATTTGGGCTTGTCTCTAATAAAAGAAGGTAGCTTGTACACTATTGATTGGAGTAATTACGCCTACTTGTTTACAAGTGGTATTTTAACGCTATTAGCCTTTCCTCTCATTCCATTATTAGAGCGGGTATTTGGATTTACCTCTTCTATTCGCCTACTAGAGTTAGCTGACTTAAATCGACCTTTGCTTAAAAAATTATCGCTAGAAGCACCGGGTACTTTACAGCATTCCCTGCAAGTCGCTAATTTGGCAGAAGCCGCAGCAACTGAAATAGGTGCCAACCAGTTATTGGTAAAAGTAGCTGCCCTCTATCATGATATTGGCAAAACAATTGAACCGCTTAATTATATCGAAAATCAAAATGGGCTGAACCCTCATGATGATTTCACTGATATTGAAAGTGCTAAAGTTATCATCGACCACGTTACCGAAGGGGTTGTCTTAGCTAAAAAATACCGCTTACCTAGTATCTTGATTGATTTTATTAAAACCCACCACGGTACGACTAAGGTAGAATATTTTTATAGAAAATTTTTAAAAGATAATCCTGATACCGAAGTTAAATTAAGTGATTTCTCTTATCCCGGGCCCAAACCAACTTCTAAAGAACAAACCATTCTCATGTTAGCGGATTCCATTGAAGCCGCTAGTAAAAGTTTAAAGGACCCTTCTATTGAAGAAATTAGTGATTTAGTAGATAAGTTAATCGACTATAAAATAAAGCACGATCAATTCACAGAATCGGAACTAAGTTTTGAAGAATTGGAAAAATGTAGAGCCGTATTTAAGCAATTATTGAAGAGCATTCTACATGTGCGGATTGAATATCCTGAAGAAGCAAATGAATAGTAGGTGACCTTTTGTCAAATCATAAATCATCGTTCACAAATTTAAGATATGTAAACAATGCTAAGCCACCACTGCTACCCTTTTCTTACTACCTTCCAGTAATCAATTCAAACTAGAGATATCTCCATCATTACCTCTTGGCACTGCCTTAAATCGAATTTGTAACTTATACCGCTTATTCAAACCAGCCACTACAGGGCTAAACATCAAGTCCATCAGTTCTACTGCCTCTTGTTTAGCCTTTGCCATAATATCACTATTTACTGCATCATTTCTAAATTCTCGACGCAAGAGATTGAAGTTTTTATTAAAGTCTTCGTTTTGTAATTCTCGCATCCAACCAACTTCCAAATTCTCTACTTTTGGGTAAACTTCATGTGATAATATTTGAGGTTCTGGTAAAGTTATGGTCACCATGCTTCTTCCTTCGTTTACAGAAATATCAAAAAGTTCATTCAATTTGAAGCCTACCTTTAAAATACTAATCGCTGAAATTTCAATATCCGTAGATGATACATTTACCCCCCATACATTCGTTTTAAGCTCTGTATTCAATCCTTTTTTATCACGGACTTCCATCGTCGCTAATTCTGATACTGCCTTTTCTACTTTCTCCTCTAAAAAACCTTTGGCTTTACCAAAATCCGCAATAGCAGCCTTGGCTTCTAACCGTTTCATCATCGGCTGTAAACCCTCTTTCAAAGCGACACCACAAGGTGTTTCTACATACTTTCCTGCTCCTGCCAATGGCGAAGAACCAGATTGTAATAAAGAAGTAATAACGGTGTTTATAAAAGGGCAAGTATACTTTGATGCTACTTCATTCAACACTTCCACTGCATTGGCATTTTCTGTTTCGTACCATAATTGCTGAAAGTTATCGGTCGTATCTTTTAGGGCAACAAAATCATCAAAATATAAATCTTTCAGGTAAGAATGATGTTTCTGATATTCGGTCTCTAATTGCGATTTTATTTCTCTAGATAAGTCCATCCGATTGGCAACGTGTTGCAATAAAGATAAATTAAAGTCATAGACCAATTTGTCAAAATCTCTTCTGTAGCGATTCGGGTTTGATAAAATGGCTAAAGCATCCTCCTCATCTAAATTTGCATCATATTCTGCAGGAATATAATTGATGTGTAATTCCTTTGGAATGTGGGTTATAGTTGGGTCTCCACCTATTGGATTTGGTATCCCAGGTTTATAGTACTTAAGCAAGACCATTCCCCCTACACACAAAAGGGTGATAACGAGTGCTTTTTTTCCGATACTATATATACTACTCGGTTTTTTAACTGGAGGTGGTCCTTGATATTCTTTATCTGCCATGATGGGTTTGTAGGTTAAAGATACGTAAGCCGTAAAATAAGGATTTTTCTCGATTTTTATTTTGTAAAAAAATAATTTTCTTGTTGGGAGGAATGCTTTTTTCATTAAAATCTCCTCCTCTTTTAAACGAAAGAGATTTGTCTTGGTCACTAAAATGGGAGGAATTATATACTTATTAAGGAGAAATTTACAAAAATCATGCTACCTAAGCAGCATCTTTAATTTATTAAACGTTTTAAAGATGGAAATGGTATTTCAATTACACTTTCTAAGATTAATTTAAATGTGCATAAAAAAATCGGTCAGCGTTTGCTACCGATTTTTTTACGTTATAAACATTATTATTTTTTTCTCCTTAGCTAATAGCTCTCGAATAATACAACAAATCTGTACTCGGTACTCCTTTTCTCATTCCTAATTGTCTTGCTAAAGTAACCAATTGACCTCTATGATAGGTCGAATGATTCATGCAATGTTGTATCATAATTTTGGGTAACATTTCCCACTTGGTGCCATCCCATGTGTGATAAACAACAGGAGTATCAAAAAAACTATCAGGCTGTTGATGAACAAACTGTGCAAAATTTTTCGAGCCTATAACTAGTGCATTGAATGCTGCTGCCGTATTCGTAAATTCATCAACCACTCTTTTGTTATTACTAGGTTGCTCAGCTAATCTAGCCAACCAGCTTTTTTCTGCACTTAAAATATGAATCAACGTTTTACGAATAGAAGGAAAACTATTTTCGATAGGTCGGGCTAATAATTCTTCTGGTTTTTCAACAAAAAAATCAGCTAACTTTTCATTCGCCCAAATATTATAATCACAGGAATACGTTAATAAATCCTTCATATATAAATCTGACTATGCTGTAAATTATGCATTCTCCTCTTCCCCTTCAGCTGCCAATTCCGCTGCATTTATTGCTTCCACTTCTTTGTCTATATAATACAAAGACATTGGACCTTTCCCGATTAATTTAATTTTATCTAATAAAGACCGAATCAAATTTTCCTCTTCTCTTTGTTCCATAATGTACCACTGCAAAAAGTTATTTGTTGTATGGTCATTTTCTTTCAAAGAAATATCCATCAATTTATTGATAGAAGCGGTTACCTTTTGTTCATGCTTATATACTTCCTGAAACATATCCTGCGCAGATTCAAATTCATGTGGTACTGCTTTGATAGCAGGGGTCAGAGCATGGGCATCTACTTCACTTAAATAATGAAATATTTTCAGCATATGCATTCTTTCTTCTGCTGATTGTCTATGCATAAATTTAGCACATCCGTCTAATCCTTCCTTATCGCACCAAGAAGCCATGGAAAGGTATAAAAAGGAGGCTTGACCTTCTAATTGGATTTGCGCGTTTAGCGCCTTCGACATCTTATCTGAAATCATACTTAAATCTAATTTTAAATTATTGAGGTTTGAGAAAAACACCTTCATTCTAGGTGTCATCTTTACTATTTAAACACAAAAATATAACCGAAGGTTCTTATTTAAAAGCAGGTAGGCTAATTCGGAATAGTTCTAAAGTAACAGGGTTTGTTAATTCACTATGTTTTCACTGATCCAACTTGTCTACAAATCACACATGATTCCTTTGGGGCAACGTTTACATTGTTTGCCCTTCTTATACTTCTTACAACACTTCTTCTTTAGTTTTTTGCCTTGCACAATAGGTAAGGCAAATGGCAAACGCAAATTGGCGTACTCAGGATGAAAACTTCGTTTATTAATTGGTGGCGTATCCATAAGAAAATTAACTCTTATTTTTATTTAATCTAAATAAGAACAAATATAATCGCTTTGTTGTCTCTTTTTCAAGTATTTGACGAATTTTAATGGAAAAAATTTTAAAAAGTTAAGTAGCGCATCAAATGATTTATACTAAATCTCAAATTTCTTCGAATAATATTTTTGGCTAGCTCATTTAGTAGTGGGGCAAATTAAGTGTACAACTTTATTTTTCTTTCACCCTATGTTGTCCTTTTATTTTTTCAAACAATTTCCTTAGCTTTTTTTGTTCTTGGTTATTCTTATCCTCCTTAAATTTATACCTAAATGCTTATTTTATTGATTCTGTTACTGTTCTTAAGAAACAACTATTGACAATCTCTCGTTAAAGATTATACTACCAGTTCACAAAAAAATCATTCTCAACCCCCTACCAGAATAAAAAACCATAAATTACTGACTACCAGTGATTTAAATCACCAACTCCTTAATAATTGATAACTTTTTAGATTAAGTTACTATTATCAGTTCTTCAATCCTACCAATAGTTTATACTTAGAATTAAGTCTAAGAAAACTATTTTTCTCAAAAAATATATTTTTTTTTATAATGTATCTACACATTAAATAACTTAGTTATTTCATGCAACAATTTTCAATGAAGAAATTATTCATTGGTTGTTTAGTTCTTGCACTATGCTTAGTTTTTGTGTTTATACCTAACTAAATTACCCGATTAGGCTGTATCATTTACAGCCATAAATAATTCTTATTTATTGTAAAAAATTACACATTATGATTCCATTTTACACAAAAACTAAAAAACAATTTAAATCAGTTGTACTGACAACTTTTTTATTGTTTTTCTTTATGGGCTTTTCACAAGCTCAAATTAGTCCAAATGACTGGAAAATAAATACTCCATCATCGGCTAAAGCAAGAAGTAATTCTACTTTTAAAGCACTGCCTGATGAAGCAGTTAAAGCAACTATTTCCATTGCTGATTTTAAAAGAAAATTGCAAAGTGTTCCTCAAGAAATTGTCATTCCGACTCCTGGAGGCAGCTATGAAACATTTGTAATCACACCAACTGATGTCGTCGCAAAAGAAGTAGCCCATTTATACACCATTAAAACTTTTAGTGGATATAAAAAGGAGGACCCTTCTGTATTAATTGCTTGTGATATTAGTGATTATGGTTTCCATGCAGGAATATATGCTGGAAAGAATACCTATTTTGTTGAACCTGCTTCTAGTGAAATTTCAGAGATAGAGCAACATTATATTTATTTTAAACACCAATTAAAAGCAGGAAAAGTTAAGTGTGGTGTTATTGCTAATACCCATCGGGTACAACAAGCTGCTGATGCGGTTAGTCGCCATATTCCTAATACTAGGCGAACTTATCGTTTAGGAATTGTCGCCTCAGGAGAATATAGCCAACACTTTGGAGGTTCTCCGTATAGTGCCACAAATGTTCTAAATGCGTTAGCATCTGGTGTAAATATGATTAACATTATTTATTTAAGAGATTTAGGAGTAAGATTTAACCTAGTCTCCACTGCAGCGATGATTTACCCAGACCCCGACACCGACCCTTTTGATTTAACCAATCAGACAGAAATTGTGGAGATTGGCCACAATCTTTCTGTAGCAGCTTTAGGAGAAAATGGTTTTGACGTTGGTCACGTGGTCATATGGGAAAATTTAGGAGGACTGGCTTCTTCTGGAGTTGTTTGTAGAGAGTCAAAAGGGGAAGGTTTTTCTGGGTCGGCTATATCTACTACTACCCTTTGGATAGATTATGTAGCGCATGAAATTGGTCATCAATTTGGTGCAGAGCATAATTTTTCTTCTGAGGAATGTGCAACTTCCGTAGCTGGTTTTAGATTTGAGCCGGGTGAAGGTTCCTCTATTATGGCTTACGCCAATGTTTGTGAAGCAAGTGTTCAATATGCTGCTGGTTCAGACCCTTATTTTCATTATGCTTCTATCAAAACTATACAAGACTATATTGCTACCACTAGCTGTGCCTCGACTGATAATTCTGGCAATGATAGCGACCCTGTAGTTTCTGCTCAGAATGATATTATTATTCCTAAGCAAACACCTTTTGTATTGATTGGAAATGCTACAGACGCTAATGATTTAGCAAGTGACTTAACTTATAATTGGGTTCAATATGATGGAAATGGAAATACAACGACTGGTCCACCAGATTGTAATTCTACTACTGCTCCATTGTTTAGATATAGACCTCCTGCTGATATTTCACTTCGCAGTTTTCCGCTTTATACAGATGTGCTTGCAGGAAATAATAATGCCATTCAATGGGAAAAATTACCTTGTACTCCTAGAACTATGAATTTTTCTTTGAGTGTAAGAGATAATAACCCAAGTTTTGGCAGAATAGCAGAAGATAGAATGATTGTTACCGTTGCCAATACGGGCCCTTTTGAAGTCACTTCACCTAATGGTGGAGAATCCTTTTTAGGCAATACACTTAGTAATATCACATGGACGGTCAATGGAACAGATGCACATTGTAGTAATGTAGATATTCTTTTATCCATTGATGGCGGTGCTAGTTATACCGTTATTGCCAATGCTACACCAAACGATGGAGTGGCCAATGTGACCATCCCTAATAATGTAAGTTCTGCTGCAAGAATTTTAATCCGTTGCGATGTAGCTGGGGGTTTTAGAGAAGCTTCAACTTTTTACGATGTCTCTAATGCTAATTTCACCATCACAGGTGGAGTAACAATTGTAGACAACGATAACGATGGATTTGATTCAAGTGTTGATTGTGATGATAACGACGCAACCGTTAATCCGAATGCAACAGAAACTTGTAATGGTAAAGATGATGATTGTGACGGATTGGTCGATGCTGCCGATACAGATGTTATAGATGCCGCAATTTGGTATGCAGATACGGATAACGATGGATTTGGTAATGCAAATTCTGTGGTAACCGCTTGTTTTCAACCAACTGGTTTTGTCAGTAATAATACCGATTGTGATGATACCAACGCTGCCGTCAATCCGAATGCTACAGAAATTTGTAATGGCATAGATGATGATTGTGATGGATTAGTCGATGCAGCCGATACAGATGTTACAGGTATGGCAACTTGGTTTGCAGATGTGGATGGTGATGGGTTTGGAAACCCAGATTCTACGATGATTACTTGTAGCCAACCTACTGGATTTGTCAGCAATAGCGCTGATTGTAATGATAATAACGCAGCAATCAATCCAAATGCTATTGAAACTTGTAATGGTATAGATGATGATTGTGATGGATTAATTGATGGAGCCGATACAGATGTTACAGGTAGAACAACTTGGTATGTAGATTTAGATAATGATGGATTTGGTAATGTAGATTCTACAATACTTGCTTGTAATAAGCCTACTGGTTTTGTTAGAAATAGCTCTGATTGTAATGATAACAACGCTAATATTCATCCCAATGCAATAGAAGTATGTGATGGAAGAGATAATGATTGTGATGGTCTTATTGATGCTGCTGATAGTAGTTTAAATGGTTCATCCACTTGGTATGCAGATACTGATAAGGATGGATTTGGAGACCCCAATAATGCTATCCTTGCGTGCAGTCAGCCTACTGATTATGTCGCTAATAGCTCTGATTGTAATGATAATGATGCCTCAATAAACCCGAATGCTTCAGAAATTTGTAATGGGAAAGACGATAATTGTGATGGTCTAATCGATGCTGCTGATATTAATGTAGGTGGCACAACAACCTGGTATGCAGATACTGATAGTGATGGATTTGGAAATGTCAATGCTACTCTATTTGCATGCAGTCAACCAACTGGTTATGTTGCTAATAGCACTGATTGTGACGATAGTAATTCGGCCATTAATCCTAATGCAACAGAAGTACCTAATAATAATATTGATGAAGATTGTGATGGTACTGCACAAGTAATTGATAATGATAATGATGGACATCATTCATCCATTGATTGTAATGATAATGATGCTAATGTTGGTCCTCAACAAACGCCAGGCACTGCCTGTGATGATGGGAATGCCGATACTGAAAATGATGTCATTCTTGCGGACGGATGTAGTTGTGCGGGTAATGTAATTGGTTTACCTACTGACAATGACAATGACGGGTTTGATTCAACGGTCGATTGTGATGATAATAATTCGTCTATCAATCCTGGAGCTACAGAAGTACCTAATAATAATGTGGACGAAAATTGTGATGGTATTGCATTAATCATTGATAATGATAATGATGGTCAAAACTCATCCGTCGATTGTAATGATAATGACCCTAATATTGGCCCAATACAAGCAGCTGGAACTGCCTGTGATGATGGGAATGCCAATACAGTAAATGATGTCATTCTTGCGGACGGATGTAGTTGTGCGGGTACTATTATTGGTATGCCTACTGACAATGATAACGATGGATTTGATTCAACGGTGGATTGTAATGATAATGACCCTAATGTTGGCCCTCAACAAACACCTGGTACTGCCTGTGATGATGGGAATGCCAATACGGAAAATGATGTCATTCTTGCGGATGGGTGTAATTGTGCAGGTAATATAATTGGTTCTCCTACGGACCGAGACAACGATGGATTTGATTCAACGGTCGATTGTGATGATAATAATTCGTCTATCAATCCTGGGGCTGTAGAAGTACCTAATAATAATGTAGACGAAAATTGTGATGGGATTGTATTAATCATTGATAATGATAATGATGGTCAAAATTCATCCGTCGATTGTAATGATAATGACCCTAATGTTGGCCCAATTCAAGCAGCTGGCACCCCATGTGATGATGGCAATGCCGATACTGAAAATGATGTCATTCTTGCGGATGGATGTAGTTGTGCTGGTAATATAATTGGTACAGTTACTGACAATGACAACGATGGGTTTGATT
>CALJVJ010000010.1 GCA_937974625.1 uncultured Saprospiraceae bacterium | reverse complement strand
AGTTAGGTTAAACTGCCATCCCATCCCTTCAGGTTCGGAAATGCATTTCCTCATCCTCAAACAGTAACCTAACGGCCCATCGCCACCATCTCTAACGTGGTACTTCTTATTCTGTCAATGATTCGATGAATTCAGAGGATGTTTTTCCATTTTATCCAATTTGCATGTCCATTGGTCTCCGCCACAATTCGACTATTTTTTACTCCTGATTTATATTCTGTTAGTTCCTTGTATTCCATAATCGGCTTTAAATACCCTATTCCCTTCGGTGGTAGACTAAAGGTAAGTATTTCTATTTTATTTTAATTACCAACCTAAGCCAAAAAATTGCCCCCCTTGAAAATTGAAAATTCTAAATTGAAAATTGAAAATTTCAAACCCCTATCTTTGCCTCATCATTCCACCAGAAAATAGCGCGAGCGATAAATGCAGTTAACCGTTGACAAAGCAATTCTTAAAAAAATCGGCAAATTGGCCATCCCTGTGATGTTGTCCAACTTATTGCAAACGGTAATTGCTGCGGTGGATATGATAATGGTCGGTCAACTCGGCCCTATCGAAATCGCATCCGTTGGCTTGGCGAATACCCTCCGATTGTTTATATTGATTACGCTGTTATCAGTAGCAGGTGGCTCGATAAGTATGATTGCTCAAGCCAAAGGAAGTCGAGATAAACAGCGCATGAGTTTAGTGACTAGACAGTCGATTGTTTCAGGTATAATGTTGTCTATTTTGCTCGGCGTAGTTGGCTATGTTTTGAGTGAACCACTCCTAAATTTAATGAATCAAGGCGGAGAACAAGAAGCCGTGACTATAGGAACAGCCTATTTAAAAGTCTTATTCTTAGGCACCCCTTTTTTGGTCCTCAATATCATCGTCAATAAATTGATGCAAGGTGCAGGAGATACTTTCACGCCACTTATCCTAACCATTTTCTTAGTTTTATTAAATATCGTTTTCAATTATATCTTCATTTTTGGATGGTGGTTTATTCCTGCTTATGGCGTCGTCGGTGCAGCATTGGGCACCATTCTAGCGAGAGTTATTTTAGTTGGGTTTGGAATATGGCTCTTTCATTCTGGTAGGAATGTCATTCAAATTTTGGCAGGTACTTGGCGACCAAATTGGCAAATCATCAAAGATATTTTAGCTATCGGCGTTCCTTCTGGGATTCAAGGTATCTTTCGACATGCTTCTAGTTTATTTGTCATTGGGATTGTCACTGCTACCTCATTAGGCACTTATGGCGCAGCCGTATTAGGAATAGGCTTACAAGTAGAACAGTTGATTGCCCAACCGATAGTCGGGCTCAATGTAGCGGCTACGGCACTCATTGGTCAAGATATGGGCAAATGGCAAGTCGAATCCGCTTTTCAAAAAGGAAACTTATTAACCCTATTAGGACTTTTAGGGATGTTCTTTTTAATCCTTCCAGTCTATTTTTTTGCGCCTGAAATCATTCGACTATTTGACCCTTCTGGCCATCCTATCATCTTGGAAGGTAGCCTTTCTTATTTTAAAATCACCTTAGTTTCTTTATTGCTATCCACTTTCGGTATTATGTTGACAGGCATATTGCGAGGTGCAGGAGATACCAAACCTGCCATGTATAGTGCTATTTTTAATCGAAATATTGTCCAATTAGCTTTTGCTTGGTGCTTAGCTTTCCCGATGGGTATGGGCTATGTTGGCGCATTTTTAGGCATCGTTTTCGGTCGTTTATTAGATGCTATTTTGATGAGTTATTTTTGGTTAAAGCGAAAATGGATTCAGGTTGCTTTGGAGAAAACGGATATTTATAGAACTCATTTACGGCATTTAACGGTGGATAATTTAGCTGTTTATTTAAAAGAAGTTCGGACGCCTTTGATGGCCAATTCAGGTACCTTGGAAATAGTAGATGCGGATAAAGTCATCTATAGAGCGGGTAGTTTGGAACAAGTTTATAGATTTGGGGACTTAACTTATTATAAAGAATCATAAAAAATGAAAACCTATTCCTTTTTATTATTTTCCATATTGATAATCCTAAGTTGCGGAAATCCCGCTGCACCAAAAGAAGTAGCTGTCTCTAAAAAAGAAAGGGTCATTCTCAAAAAAGAAAAACCGCTTTCCAAAAAAGAAAAAGTAGCAAAAGTAGCCGTTGGTAATACCATTCCCGATGGTACTATTTTAAATATAGATAGTGTAGCCATTCCTATTAATCAATTTAAAGGCAAATTATTGGTCATTGATTATTGGGCGACTTGGTGTTCGCCTTGTTTAAAAGAAACACCGATTTTTAAAGATTTTGCTAAAAAATATAAAGACCACCCTATTCATTTTATCACTATTTCGATGGACGAACCTTTTAGCTATTGGAAAAAATATATCCAAAAAAATAATTGGCAGGGTCAGCATTTTTGGTTAGGCACCAATGAATCCAATCCACTTTCTTTTTTTACCTTAGCGGAAATAGATTTTGAAGGGAAACAAAGTATTATTTTGGGCTTGCCGCAATATATTTTTATCTCCGCTGTTGGTGAAATTTTGAGTCATTCTGAAACTCGTCCAAGTGCACCTGATTTTGAAGAGACTTTATTGGGTTATTTGGAGTAAGTACCAACACCTCTACAATACTATAAATGCCAAAGTACACCGTCAATAACATCCCTATTTTCCTAAAACCCTTCCTTTTTATATTTGGTTGGATAGGCGGATTTTGTCTGTGCTTCATCAATATCTTTTTTAGAAATCTTATCAAAATAGAATATATTCATCCTGAACATGTTAATGAAAGTAGAAATTTTATTCTAACGGTATGGCACGAAAACCTATCCTTATATTTTATCAGTCATCCAAAATTTAGGCGCAAGCATATTTGGTTATCATTTCCATTTTGGTTTATGAAGCCAGTACATATCATGAAAAAAATAATCGGTATTCAAGAAATTGCCTATGGGGCATCTGGGCATGACGGTAAAAAAGCATTAAAATTAGTCATACAGCGTTTGTCTGAAGGATGGAGTACTTATCTAAGTCCTGACGGACCACAAGGGCCAGTTAGAGTCATGAAAAACGGAGCTTTATGGATGAGTTTACAGACAGGAACACCTATTATTCCCATTAGTTTTCAAGTATCAGGCAACTGGCGAGCTTCAACATGGGATAGGAAACACTACCCTCCTTTCTTTTCTACTTTAAAAGTAATTTATGGGGCGCCTATTTTTGTTACAAAAGAAAATTTTGAGGAAATGAAAATCCTACTTTCAAGAGAGATGACCAATAAAAGTACCTCTGTAAAAGGAATTACTACCTTACCTAATGTTTAAAGTGCTCATCAATAAAAACTAATTATTTTTCGGGACTTTATATTATTTTCCTACATTTAGCTTCATTTTTAAACATCAAAACAAAACGATTATGAGTCCTACTTTTTCAAAAGGTGCTAGAATTTTATTTGGCCTTTTCTTATTGACTTTTGGTCTTAATAAGTTCTTTGGGTTTATACCTGTTCCTCCAATGCCAGGCGACGGCGGTGCTTTAATGGGTATTTTCGCAACTTCAGGTTTTTTAAAAGTCATTGCGATTTTACAAATTTTATGTGGATTAGCCTTAATATTGAATAAGTTTGTCCCACTTGCTTTGACTATTGCGATTGCAATTATGTTCAATGCTTTTCTTATACATGTACTACTTGACCCTGCTGGAATAGGCGGTTCTGCGGTAGGTCTTATTCTTGGCCTACTTTTAGTCTGGGATAATAAAGAAAGATTTGCTCCTTTATTGCGAGCATAGGAATGCGATAAAATAGATTCAGATTCTGTCAAAGTAAAAAGATAAGTAAGTGGTTCACTTTAAGCTACTTATCTTTTTGCTTTGACTTAGAAGAATCTGAAGTTATTTTTATCTTACTACATAGGGAATTAAATTATGCAGTCCACATCAAAACCGTCAAATTTTTAAAAGTTTGACGGTTTTTTGTTTTTACAAGGAGACTTTCCTTAACTTGAGTCCTATATGAATCAGTCTATCTTAACTTACGATTATGTTATTATCGGAAGCGGCTTTGGCGGTTCGGTAAGTGCTTTGCGACTTTCTGAAAAAGGCTATAAAGTACTAGTGATTGAAAAAGGAAAATGGTGGAAGCCTAAAGACTTTCCTAAAAATAATTGGGACATCAAAAACTGGTTATACGAACCCAAATTGGGATTGAATGGCTTTTTTAAAATGACGTTTTTGAATCATGTTACTGTGCTATCTGGCGTTGGTGTTGGAGGTGGGTCTTTGACTTATGCCAATACCCTACCCATTCCTAAAAAAGCCTTTTATAATAGTGGAAGTTGGAGAGACTTGGCGGATTGGGAAACGGAATTAGCACCTTTCTACCAAACGGCTTATCGAATGTTGGGTGCTGCTGAAAACCCAAGTGTTGGCCCAGCCGATAAAGCTATTAAACAATTAGCTAAAGAAATTGGTCGGGAGGCCCATTTTAAACCAACCAAAGTTGCAATCTATTTTGGCGAACCTGGAAAGACTGTTGAGGACCCTTATTTTGAAGGGAAAGGTCCTGATAGAACGGGTTGTACACATTGTGGCGAATGTATGACAGGTTGTACCAGAAATGCTAAAAATACTTTGGATAAAAACTACCTCTATTTAGCCCAACAATTAGGTGCAGAAATACTAGCTGAACACAAAGTAACTGATGTAAAACCTATTGATAATCAGAACGGTAGCGACGGATATACCATTCATTTTGAAACCAATAAAATGAAAAAAACAGTTCAAGCTAAAGGTGTTATTTTTGCAGGAGGCGTGATGGGCACGATGCCTTTATTATTAAAAATAAAAGATAAATCACTGCCTAATTTATCTGAAAAATTAGGCTGCCATGTCAGTACCAATAATGAAGCATTAATCAATATTACTAGTAAAGATACGCACCAAGATTTCAGCAAAGGTATTGCTATTGGTTCCATTTTAGAAACCGATGAGCACAGTCATTTAGAACCTGTCAGATATGGTCATGGCTCTGGATTTTTTAAAACGATGATGCTACCTATGGCATATGGAAATAACATTTTCATTAGATTTATCAAAGTAGTTTGGGAAATCCTAAAAGCGCCTTTATCCTTTTTAAAAATATTATTTGACAAAAATTTTGCTGCAAAAACAACGGTCCTATTATTTATGCAAACCGTTAATTCGACCATTCGTATTAAAAAAGGGCGAATTACACCTTTGAAATCCGTTTTAGAAACAGGAAAAAAACCAAGTGCTTTTATACCCGAAGCTAAAGTCTTAGCCAATCGATATAGTAAAATTGTCAATGGAAAAGCCATGGTCAGTTTTGCGGAAACGCTATTTGGCATTCCTACTACTGCGCATATTTTAGGTGGTGCAGTGATGGGAAAGCACAAGGAAGAAGGCGTCATTAATGCCAATAATGAAGTATTCGGTTATGAAAATATGTACGTATGCGATGGGTCAATGATATCGGCAAATCCAGGGGTCAATCCTTCCTTATCTATCACTGCCATTACCGAAAGAGCAATGAGTAAAATTCCGCCAAAACAACAATTGACTTAATTTAATTAAAAAAATATATACTATTACAGAATATTTATTAATTTTAGGCCTCAATATTTTTCGTCATATAGCAATTAGTTTGCTTAACAAAATATATACGAACAATAGGTATTATTCAATTCATAAACGATAAAACTATAATTTCATGAGTGCTCCAATGACGGTTGCTAATGAAGCCCAAACGGCTGAGATTCATAGACTTTTTGAACTACAACAAAAAAGTCAAATGAAGGTAGGAAATACGACTGCTAAACAAAGAATAGC
>CALJVJ010000009.1 GCA_937974625.1 uncultured Saprospiraceae bacterium | reverse complement strand
TAGAATGGCGACTATCTCCAAAATCATTGTCTAGTTCTCGTTGAGCATAAGTAGTTCTCATAAAGCGCTAAATTATTTATTTTTCCCTTTTTTTCAATGAACTTTTAACTTATTTTATTCTGTGGGGTATCATAAGAACTCCAAGTTCTGGAAGCTCTTTCTACGACTTATTTTAGAATAAACACTAATGTTTTACTAAAACTATACGACTTAAAAACATGGCGCAAGTAGAAGTTCTAATGCCCAAAATGGGTGAAAGTATCACAGAAGCTACCATCATTCAATGGTCCAAACAAATTGGAGATACGATTGAAAATGAAGAAACGCTTTTGGAAATAGCAACAGATAAGGTCGATTCGGAAATTCCCGCTCCATCAAGCGGGGTATTAGTAGAAACGTTCTATCAAGCAGATGATGTAGTGGCAGTAGGAACAGTCATAGGCATCATTTCTACCGAAATGGCTGAAAAACCAAATATAATTAAACCTACAGTAGCAAAAATGAATCCAGCACCTGCTGCGGAATTAGCGGTAACTAGTGTTGAAGAAAGCATGCCCAACGCTACGATGAAAGTCGAAGTCGAAAAAGCAGCGCGCCCAAGTCAAAGCGAGCGATTTTACACACCATTAGTTAGAAGCATTGCCGCTAAAGAAAATATAGATATTGCTACATTAAACAATATCAATGGTACAGGAAAGGATAATCGGGTAACTAAAAACGATATACTAGCCTTTTTAGACAATCGAAAAAATACCGTATCTACTACCACAACTTCTAATGCCCCGAGTACTCAACCTACTCAAAAAATTACGTCTATACCAAAACCAGTAACACCATCCATTAATGGGGATATAGAGATAATAGAAATGGACCGAACGCGTCGATTGATTGCAGACCATATGGTGCGTTCCAAACAAACTTCTGCGCACGTTACCTCTTTTGTAGAAGTCGATGTAACGGACATTGTAAATTGGCGTAATCAAGTAAAAGGTGCGTTTAAAGAAAAACATCAAGAAAATATTACCTTTACCCCAATTTTTATTGAGGCTGTTGCCAAAGCAATACAAGATTTTCCATTAATCAATGTATCTGTAGAAGGCAACAATATTTTGGTCAAAAAGGCGATTAATATTGGTATGGCAACGGCCTTACCATCTGGTAACCTTATCGTTCCCGTAATTAAAAATGCCAACCAATTAAATCTATTTGGATTAACCAAAAAGGTCAATGAGTTAGCAAAAAGAGCAAGAGCAAATGAACTAAAGCCTGCCGATGTTCAAGGTGGCACTTTTACCTTAACGAATGTGGGTACTTTTGGCAATGTCATGGGCACCCCAATTATCAATCAACCGCAAGTAGCGATTATGTCCGTTGGAGCGATTCAAAAAAAGCCCGCAGTATTGGAGACCGAGTATGGGGATGTTATAGCGATTCGGCATATGATGTTCATTAGTTTGTCTTATGACCATCGAGTGGTAGACGGAATGCTCGGCGGTTCATTTCTTCGAAGAGTTGGAGATTATATGGAGCAATTTGATATCAATCAAAAAATATAAAAGAAGTTATTAAGGTAATTAAAAGTTATTACCGGAAAACAGCCGATTTAATTGCCAACTAACTAAAAGCGAAAAACAAGTAGTACATGCTTTAGCCTGTCCTGTTCCCCGACCTTTAGGTCGGTATAAACAAATAATCAACCTATCTTAGAAATAGGTAAAGGACTTATCTTAGAAGACTAAGTATGGTTTTATAACGGTCTAAAGACCTTTGAACCGAACAAGCTAAAACATGTACTACCAATAAGAATTTATTAAGAACAAGTGTAGAAATTAGAAAAAATCACCAACTAAGCTCTAACTTACTCAAAATCTAAAATTAAATACCATGTCAACTACCACATCAGAAACCATAGAAAAAAGTGTAAAAACGGACCAGTTCGAAGCACCTGATTATTATCAGTTAGACGAATTGTTATCAGAAGAACATTTATTGGTTCGTACAGCCGTTCGTGATTTTGTCAAGCAAGAAGTATCTCCTATCATCGAAGCATATGCAGAAGAAGGCAAATGCCCTGTTCATTTATTCAAAAAAATGGGAGAGTTGGGTGCTTTAGGACCGAGTTTGCCTGAAAAATATGGCTGTGGTGGCATGGATGAAATTTCTTACGGTATTATCATGCAAGAATTGGAAAGAGGCGATAGTGGTATTCGTTCTATGGCTTCTGTACAAGGGTCATTGGTAATGTATCCTATATACAAATATGGCTCAGAGGAGCAACGCATGAAATACTTACCAAAATTAGCCAAAGGAGAAATGATTGGCTGTTTCGGTTTGACAGAACCAAATCATGGGTCTGACCCAGGGTCAATGTTGACGACTTTAAAAGAAGACGGAGAAGGTGGTTATATCCTGAATGGTGCAAAAATGTGGATAACCAATTCACCAATAGCAGACATCGCTGTCGTATGGGGAAGAGTAGAAAATGGCCCTATTAAAGGCGTGATTGTAGAAAAAGGTATGGAAGGCTTTTCCGCCCCTATCATCAAAGGCAAATGGTCTTTAAGAGCATCCATCACTGGAGAATTAGTTTTCGAAAATGTCCGTATTCCCAAAGAGAATGTCTTACCAAATGTACAAGGTTTAAAAGGGCCATTGGGTTGTTTATCAAAAGCTCGATATGGTATTTCTTGGGGCGCCATCGGTGCTGCGATGGATTGTTATGATTCTGCCTTAAGATATTCAAAAGAAAGAATTCAATTTAATAAACCAATCGCACAATTTCAATTGACCCAAAAGAAATTGGCCGAAATGATTACCGAAATCACCAAAGCACAATTATTGTCTTGGAGATTAGGCACCTTAGCCAACAAAGGCAAAGCAACGCCTGCGCAAATCTCTATGGCAAAACGGAATAATGTAGAAATGGCGATAAAAATTGCCAGAGAAGCGCGACAAATTCACGGCGGCATGGGTATCACAGGCGAATATCCGATGATGCGGCATAGCATGAATCTAGAGTCTGTGATTACGTATGAAGGAACACATGATATTCACCTGCTGATTACAGGAATGGATATTACGGGATTGAATGCGTTTAAGTAGAAAAAGAGGTCAGAAGTCAGAACGTTCCGATGAATCGGAACGCTCTGACTTCTGATAATCAATATAGCAGCCCGTCCCTTCGGATTCGGAATTATAGCCTCCCGTCCGCAAGCGGTTCAGGAATTATCATTCCTTCATCTCATGGTCTGACATCTAAAAAAATATGACAAAAGTAGAATCGCCAGTTATTCAATATAAAAAAGGAAGACTTTCTAAAAAAAAGTTAATCGAACTATATGATGGGTTAGTAAAGCCTAGAATGATAGAGGAAAAGATGCTCCTTTTATTGCGGCAGGGAAAAATCAGTAAATGGTTTTCGGGCATTGGTCAAGAAGCCATTGCCGTTGGTGTCGGGATGGCATTGGAAAGCGATGAAATCATTTTTCCGATGCATCGAAATTTAGGCGTTTTTACAAGTCGAGCAGTTCCAATAGCAAGATTATTTGCCCAATGGCAAGGGAAAGTCTCAGGGTTCACCAAAGGTAGAGACCGTTCTTTTCATTTTGGGACCTTGGAATATGCAACGGTCGGGATGATTTCCCATTTAGGACCACAATTGTCTTTAGCTGCGGGGGTTGGACTAGCCAATAAATTAAAAGGCGAAAACAAGGTCAGTTTAGCTTTTACAGGCGAAGGTGGAACGAGCGAGGGAGAATTCCACGAAGCATTGAATGTGGCAGCCGTTTGGCAATTACCCGTGATATTTTTGGTAGAAAATAATGGCTACGGTTTATCTACGCCGACTAGCGAGCAATATAATTGTGAACACATTTCGGACAAAGGCATTGGTTATGGTATGAAATCTGTACAGATTGATGGAAATAACATCATTGAGGTTTATCAAACCATCAGCAAGTTAGCAAAAGAACTACGCGCCAATCCAGAGCCCGTTTTATTAGAATGTGTCACTTTCCGACAAAGAGGGCATGAAGAAGCTAGCGGGGTTAAATATGTGCCAAAAGACTTAATGGCCTATTGGAAAGAAAGAGACCCTGTTCATAATTTTGAGCAGTATTTATTAGGCGAAGGCATTATTGATGAAGCATATATTGACCAATTAAAAGCTAATATCAAAGCAGAAATAAACAAAGCTATCGACATTGCATTTTCAGAAGAAGTACCAACCGCCGATGTGCAAACGGAATTAGCAGATTTATACAAAGCACACGATACGACGCCTACCCTACCAGCAACTACTGCCACCAAAGAAATAAGGTTTATTGATGCCATCACAGAGGCATTAGAAACAGGCATGGACCGATACGACGAATTAGTTTTAATGGGTCAGGACATTGCAGATTACGGAGGCGTATTTAAAATAACCAATGGGTTTTTAGAAAAATATGGTGCAGGACGGGTGCGGAATACACCTATTTGTGAAAGTGCGATTATCGGCGTAGGATTAGGCTTAAGTTTAAAAGGGATGAAGGCAATGGTAGAAATGCAATTTGCCGATTTTGTCTCTTGTGGTTTTAATCAAATTGTCAATAATTTAGCGAAGTTGCACTATCGTTGGGGCGCAAATGCCGATGTAGTCATTCGAATGCCTTGTGGCGGCAGTGTAGGCGCAGGTCCATTTCATTCTCAAACCAACGAAGCATGGTTTTTCAAGACGCCCGGTTTAAAAATTGTTTATCCATCCAATCCTGCGGATGCCAAAGGTTTATTATTGGCGAGTTTAGCCGACCCCAATCCTGTCTTATTTTTTGAGCACAAAGCTTTATACCGAAGTTTGACAGGCGTAGTACCTACCGACTACTATACCCTTGAAATCGGAAAAGCGAATCTAGTCCAAGCAGGCACTCAAGCCTCCATCATTACTTATGGTTTGGGCGTAAAATGGGCGACTGAAGTTGCGGAGAAATTAGGGTTATCCATCGATATTTTAGATTTAAGAAGTCTTGCCCCTTTAGACTACGATGCCATTGAAACCACTGTCAAAAAGACCAATCGTGTTATTATTTTACATGAGGATACTTTAGTTGGAGGTATCGGCGCAGAACTCTCCGCTTATATTGCCCAACATTTATTTAAGCATTTGGATGCGCCTGTGATACGGGTAGCAAGTATGGACACGCCTATTCCTTTTGCAAAGTCCTTGGAGAAGCAGTTTTTGCCTGTAGAGCGATTAGAAGTAGCTTTAGGGGAGTTGGTGGCGTATTAATGCAATTTAGGTAAGCATTCACCAGAACAATTAGGCTTTTTTCTACGAAAAAAAAAATTATTAAAATTCCATTGGAAAAGTAAATCCGTTGGGAAAATAAACTTTTACCCCTCCACGGATTAAATTTCCCAACGGATTAAAACTTTGAATTAGGATATTCTCAATCTTTTAGTTGATTATCTAAATACCTTTACTTATCAATATCTTTAGTCCACCTCGCCAATCAAAAGTCTATCTATATATTTCTCTGAAATGTAAAAATCCATTAATAATCCTTTAGGTGATTAACCATTCTCTTTAGTTTATAGGAACTAATTAGCCACAAGAAAAATAAAACTCCGCAAGATTGGAACATTAATTATTCTAAAAGGGAGATAATTTTGCTATGAAGTTAAAATTATGTTCTTTAAAATTAAAATTAAAATTATGTTCTTTAAAAAAAATGATGCTATCTCCGCTGATTTTCCTTTCCAATCAAAGTATGTAGACCTATTAGATGCTAAACTTCATTATATTGATGAAGGAGAAGGAACTACATTTCTTTTTCTACACGGAAATCCAACCTCTTCGTACATGTGGCGAAATATTATTCCATTTGTAGCTAAAGACAATAGAGCAATTGCCGTGGATTTAATAGGTATGGGAAAATCAGGAAAACCAGACATTTCTTACAAAATGTCTGACCATTGTATGTATATTGAGACATTCATCAAAAAATTGGAACTGAAAAACATAGTGCTAGTTTTGCACGATTGGGGAAGTTTCATTGGTTTGAAATATGCAATGGAAAACGAAATAAATATAAAAGGCGTAGTGTTAATGGAAGGTATTTTAAGACCTTGGGAAAATTGGGAAACCATTCCAGTAGTAACACGGCGTATGTTTAAAAAATTCTTCGACCCTATCGAAGGTCCGAAAGTGATTTATGAGGAAAATTTCTTTATTGAAAGAGCAATGCCCTATTTAACAAGAAGAAAGTTATCAAAAATTGAAATGGATAATTATAGAAAACCATTTTTAGAAAAATCATCAAGGAAACCGATGCTCATTTTCCCAAGAGAATTACCAATTGCAGGGGAAAATCCTGACAACGCAATCATCATCAACAATTACAACCGATGGTTATCGAAAACGGATGTTCCTATTCACATTTTATGGGCAAAACCAGGTTCACTATTTAGAAAAGAATTCATACCTATGATGCGTAAAGAATTTCCAAAAATGACAGACCTTTGTGTAGGAAAAAGCAAGCATTATTTGCAAGAAGATTTGCCAAATGAAATAGGAAACGCAATTGTAGATTGGTTTGCAAAAATAAATTTAAAAATAAATGAACCACTACCAGCAGAGTATTGATAAGGTCCTTTCCCATATTGATGCCTACCTAAATGAGCCGCCAGAATTAGATAAGTTGGCTAAAATAGCCAACTTATCTAAATTTCATTTTCATAGAATTATGAAAGCTTATTTAAATGAAACCTTGGGGAGCTATATCAATCGCATTAGATTAGAAACAGCCGTAAAGTTATTACGCTATTCTGCTCAACCAATTAATGAAATAGCTTATCGAGTTGGTTATCATACACCTTCAGCTTTTACCAAAGGGTTTAAAAAAATGTTTGGCGTAAGCCCAACCTATATTAGAAAACATAAAAATCTGATAATAGAACAAAAATCCAAAAATGTTAGGAGCGATTTCATGCCTACGGCAGACAGGTTCCAATTGGTTGAAAGTGTCAAAAATATAAAAGACATCCAAGTGATATTTCAACAATCAAAAGGCAAAATCGGAGATATTACAACAAAAGCAAATTGGGACACCTTGTTTGGTGCTGCTCAAAAACATCAAATGATAAATTGGGAATCAAAATTTTATGGCATTAATTGGGATGACCCTGAAATCACACCAAACCAGAAAGTGAGATATGATGCATGTATCTCCATTCCAAATAATACAACAATAAAAAGGGAATTTTCTAGCAAAACCATTTCGGGTGGAAAATATTTATGTTTTTTATACAAAGGAGATTATCAGCATTTAAGTCTTGTTTACAATCACATTTTTAGAGATTGGATTATAAAGATGGATTATAATTTAAGAGAAGCACCCATTTTTGAACAATACATCAATAACAAAGAAATAACACCAACGGAAGATTTATTAACAGAAATATTCATTCCAATAAAGAAATAATCAATACCATAAAACTTTAAAATAACATGGCAATATTAAATCGGATAATGACAAACATTTGTTCTGACAAATTAGTTGAAACGAAGTTTTTTTACACCAAATTATTTGATTTCAATGTTGGCTATGATAGCGATTGGTTTATCCATCTAATTTCAAAAGATAAAAAGTTTGAATTAGGAATCATTGACAAATCGAATGAGTTAGTACCTGAAGGATTTCAAAATAGCCCACAAGGATTTTACATCACATTTGTAGTTGAAAATGCAGATGAGTTGTTCGCAATAGCAGAAGCAGAAAAATTTACAATCGTAAGCAAACCAATGGATACCGTTTATGGGCAGCGACGACTATTATTAAAAGACCCAAATGGTACATTAGTAGACATCTCTTCGCCTATTAAGGGTTTTAAATTTTAAAAAAATCGGATTTGAAAACACATTTAATAATAACATTTTCTATTCTACTGGACAATGTAAAATGGTAATATGTATTTTATTGAAAATTAGAATTATACCTTTAGCACTTAGGCTCAACGTCTAGGAACACGTTTAATTTGGTGGCGGTTGCCGTTTGTTTACGCGGAGCGATTTAAACA
>CALJVJ010000008.1 GCA_937974625.1 uncultured Saprospiraceae bacterium | reverse complement strand
TTGATAAAAACAAAAAGGTGATTAAAATACTTAATAAATTTTTCATGATAAGATTTTTTTGGGGAGCTTTTTAACTCCGATTTTTTAATTTATAGGTTAATAAGTTTTAGACTATTTTTTGTATTAAAAGTCCTGAGTTGAGGTCGATAAATTTTCTAATGCTTGTTCTAATTTGTATTGAGCGACAATGCCACCAAAAACTGCTCTGATTTCTCCATCCTTAATTAACAACAAAACAGGATTTTTTGAAATCATTAATTCTTGTTTGATTAGCGCTGCTGCTGCTCCTGCTAATTTTTGATAGCCTAGCTTTTTGCCGTAGGCTTCCTGTAAGTTACTTACGACTGAATCCATCAAATTATTATCATTGCCACATCGGGCACATAAATTGACGAATGTTGGTGTCGTTTGTGTTTGGAGTGAATCTAATAACTCCGCTAGGTTTTTTATGTCTTGTGAAATTTTCATAATTAATAATTTGCCTAATGTAATCCAATAGGCGTGCCACGTGCCAAAAAAATCTTCAACCTAATCATAAATTATTGATTATCAATTATATATATTTTTACATAAATTATCAATTATAAAAATTTACGGAAAAAAATTACGATATATCGTAAATTAACGAAAATACACCTAACTTATGCCTGCCGATGTTTGGCCCCTCCGAGACTTGAGGTCTATCTTTATTCGGGTCTTGGGTGCAAGTTCTAATTTTTAAGAATCATTAGATGTCAAAGTTGGGACTAATTACTTAAATTCTTGATTAGAGACATGGAGTAATTCTTTACTTTTGACGACAGAAAAAGGAAAAATATATGAATAGTTTACAAAAACAACTTCCAGAATTATCTTATAAGGCTTTATACGAATTACCAGAAGCTGTGCTATGGTTTGATGAAAATGCTGACTTCTTTGAAGTCAACCCTGTTGCTTGCGAAATTTGGGGTTATACTAGAGCGGAGCTTTTACAATTAAGTGTCTTTGATATCAATCCTAATATGAATCGCGAAATTTGGGCGGCACACTGGGAGGCCAAACAAAAAGATGCTTCGACTTTTGAAAGTACCCATCGTAGAAAAGATGGAACTATTTTCCCAGTAGACATTACCGATAATTTTGTGGAATTAAATGGTGCAATTTATAGCTGTGCGATAGTTCGAGACATTACCAAAAGAAAAGAATCGGACCGACAAGCACGACTCTCTGATTTTACTGTCCAAAAAGCAGGTGATGCTATTTTTTGGTTGTGTCCCAAAGGAAATATCAAACATGTTAATGACGAGGCTTGCCAACGCTATGGCTATTCTTTCGAAGAATTTAGCGAAATGAACATTACTTCGATTTATCAATCGACAACCACAAGCGATTTTCAAGAAATTTGGAAAAAATTAAAAACAGAACAACAAGTTGTTTTTGAAAGTGAGCATTTCACAAATACAGGAAAAAGAATTTTTGTAGAAGTTAGTTCTCATTATATTCAATTTGAAGAAATGGAATATGCCTGCTCAATGGTACGTGATATTAGTGAACGCAAACAAAAGGAAGCAGCTCTAAGAGGTGCTTTATTGGAAATCAGAGAACTCAAAGAAAAGCTGGAAGCAGAGAATAATTATCTACAAGAAGAAATAGAAGTCCAAAATAATTTTGGCGAAATCATTAGTAATAGTCCTAAATTCAAGAAAGTCTTAAAGCAAGTAGAACAAGTGGCTGATACCGCTTCTACGGTATTGATTACAGGTGAAAGTGGAACAGGAAAGGAACTTATTGCTCGTGCTTTGCACCAATTAAGTCGACGGTCGAAACGTCCAATGATAAAAGTAAACTGCGCTGCTTTACCAGCTAATCTGATTGAAAGTGAGTTATTTGGTCACGAAAGAGGTGCTTTTACAGGGGCCTTGGCTAAGAAAATTGGAAAATTTGAATTGGCTGATGGTGGCACTTTATTTTTAGATGAGATTGGAGAAATGCCAGTTGAGTTACAACCGAAGCTACTAAGAGCATTGCAAGAAGGAGAAATTGAACCCGTAGGTGGCACTAATTTTAAACAAGTTGATGTTCGAATTATAGCAGCAACCAATCGTAATTTGACTAAAGAAATTGAAAAAGGAAACTTTAGAGAAGATTTGTATTATCGGTTGAATGTATTTCCAATTCATAGCATCGCTTTGCGGAAACGTAAAGAAGATATTCCATTATTGACTCGTTTCTTTTGTGAAAAGCTAGGTAATAAATTAGGAAGAAAAATTACAGATATTCCACAAAAGGTAATTGATAAATTATTAGCCTATGATTTCCCTGGAAATGTTCGGGAACTGGAAAATTTAATTGAAAGAGGTATCATTACTGCTCGCGGTGGTAAGTTGAGCCTAGGAGATTGGTTTAGCCCAAGAAAGAAAATTATTAAATCTGAAAACTTTTTAACCCTAGAAACAGTACAGCGCAAACATATTATCGAAGTTTTAAAGTATACCAATTGGAAAGTTAGTGGAGATAATGGTGCTGCGCAAATTTTAGGTATGCGTCCGACAACCCTCAATTCGAGAATTGATAAATTGGGTATTAAAAGAAGTAAGGAGGTGGAATAGGCTATCCTTAATCCCTTAACTCGCAATATTCCCTTTCTCTGACAACATAATAGCTACTGGTCTCCCCTTTTCAAACTGGGATAAAATGATAATTGTTACAACCGTAATCGGTACACTCAATATCATGCCTGTAATCCCCCAGATAGCGCCCCAAATGGATAAAGATAGAATCGTTACTAATGGGCTAATATTCATGGAGCTACCCATTAATTTCGGTTCCATGAAATTACCGACAATTAATTGTATCGCTCCTACTATCGTCAATACTAAAATGCTTGGTAGAAAAGTACCAAATTGAAACAAACAAAATATGGCGGGAAAAACTGTACCGACTAAAGAACCAATCGTCGGTATAAAGTTGAGAATAAAGATTAAAAATGCCCAAAATTCTGGCGCGTCTACGCCTATAAACCACAGCGCCACATAACTCAAAACGCCTGTGATTAAACTAACCAATGTTTTTAATCTAAAATAACTGGATATCGAATCCCCTATTTTATCCAATAAAGTATCTATTTTTTGTTGCTGTCCTTTTTCTATAAAAATGGCTTGTAATTTAGGTTTAAAATTAGCCTCTTCTAGCAATACAAATACTGCATATAATATAATCATAAACGCATTGCTAATAATATCGGTCAAAGATGCAAATAAAGAACGAAGGATTACTCCAAACTCTAAGTTGCCAGAATATCCCTTGAGTCTTTCTCTTACATCTATTTTCAGTAAATCAGTCAATTGGTCTAAAATCGAATCTAGATTGGGTTGGTATTTATCTAAAGACTGTGCTAAAAAATTAATATTGGAAGTAAGAATATTGGTAATAAAGCTTAAAACAGTGACAATAATTACCAATGACAATATCTTTTTGACCCAACTTGGAAAGTTTTTAATACCGCCTATTCTATTTAAAGCGGTTTCTAATTCATTGCCGATGAACCATAGTAAAATTCCTAAAATGAATGGAACTAATATGCTCTGCCCGTAAATTAACGTTGCAACAATGGCTATCCCAATAATTAATAAATGTGCGGTTTTCTCTAAATTCATGGTGTGGGGTTTATCGAAACTTTTAGGGTAAAAGTACTTTTTTTATTGACTTCATCGCTAATTTTTCCATAATATCATATCCCTTTCTTGTAGGGTGGACTCCATCCTTTGCAATGTCAACATCCATCCCATTCTGTTCATTTTTCATAGCGGAATGATAATCCACATAAGGTATATTTTGTTGTTGCGCATACTCTTTAATTTGTTGATTCAATGCTACAATCATTCCCGAACGGTCCCCCAAAGCACGCCGCCACTCAAAATTGGTAGCTGGTAACACCGATGCTAAAATGACTTTAATTCCATTGGCTTGAGCCAATTCTACCATAGATTTAATATTGCCAAGCGTGAATTCAGGGTCGTAAGGCCCCGTATTTTCTGCTACATCATTTGTACCTATATGAATCATTACCACCTTCGGTTTCAATTCTAATACATCTTTTCGAAAACGAACTAGTAATTGTGGGGAAGTTTGGGCACTAATACCTCTTCCTATAAAATTATTTTTTGCAAAAAAGGCTGAATCTACATTTGCCCAAGCCTCCGTGATAGAATTACCTAAAAAAACTACCCTATTTTCATTGGGTGCTGGTTTTGTCACTTTTTGATTGGCAGCTCTGTATTTATATAACTCTGCATAATCTTTATTTAATAAATGCATTCGTGCTATACTTCCTTTGGCTACATTTTCTTGCCCATACAGCTTTTCATATTTATTAGGGTATAATTTTTTTAGATAGCCTTGTAATTGCATCCAATCTCCAAATCGCTCATACCATGTATCGGTCGGTAAGTTTTGTTGACGCATCCCAAAACCATGTCCTCCTTTTTGGTAAATATGCAACTCCGCAGGATGCCCCGCCTCAAACCACTTTTTGTAAATATTAATACTCTGCGGCATTAAGCCCAGCTGGTCATCTCCTGCTACGGCAACAAAAATTGGTGTTTTTTCAGTCGGCAACTCAGAACCAATGATGGAAGGTTCATAAACATATATTGGGGCCACAAAATTGGGCCGATTTTCTTCCTTTGCATTATAAGCTACAGACATCGCAAGCGTAGCACCTGCAGAAAAACCCATAAATCCAATTTGGTCAGGATTAATATCCATTTCTTTTGCATGGTCTCGCACATATTTCATCGCCGTCAAACCATCTGCTAATGCCAATGGAACGATAGCAGCTTCTGCTTCGTCCAACTTCTTTGTGTCTGCCATTTTAGCCATTAATTCTCCTACAGGGTCGGATGTATAACTACGTGCCAACCGATATTTCAAAACGAAAGCAGCAATGCCTTTGCTATTTAGCCATTTAGCCACATCCTTTCCTTCACTATTGATGCTTAATGTATGAAAAGCTCCTCCAGGTGCTATTATAACCGCTGTCCCTGTTGCTAAATAATAGGGTGGCAAGTATGCAGTAATTGTAGGTTCGACTACATTGTAAACAACTTCGGTATTAAAAGCATTTTGGGTATTTGTTTGCTCACTCCACGTCCAATCTTCTGAGCCTGCTGGCTTGCCTTCATAGAGTTGAATGACCTTTTGAGCAACAGATAAATTACTTGTCAATAAGAAGAAAAGTAGAAGTTGTAAGTTTTTCATAATTGTTTTTTACAAAAAATGGAATCCGCGTTATGTTCTACAATTTATTACTTTTGAAAAACAGCTAGTTTTTCCGACCAAATAATTGTCTCGTTTTTCAAAAAGCTGAAAGTATAAATACCCTTTGTTAAATTCGGTAGATTTAAGGCAAAAACATTCTGTTGAGGATTCAACCTTTCATCCATTAATAATTGTCCATTAAGAGCATGTAATCTCAAACGTAAGCTGTCTTTTAGAAAAGTAGTATCCAATTCAACTATTAAAGAATCGTGATTTTGTCCTAAATAGATTTTTCCATTAAATGGCATTATCTCATTCGTTGCAACGACTGACTCCCTCATCCAATCTATACCACCACTTTCTTGTAAATTATGATGGTAATCAAAAAAACTCGCATTTTCATAATGAGACCCTTGCCCCCATTGGGTGGAACATTCAGAAGATACCCAAGCTGGTTCCCAATATATTAACCCAATTCCACCATTTGTTTGAATAGTCGATGATAAATCTAACAACCATTGTTTTTGCGTAATTGGACTAAGTGGCGCATGGTTGGAACTGGCTTCATTCAACACATTATTCGCATTATCATTTCCGTTTGTGGTCCAAGGGTATCCCGCTTCTACTACCATCACGGCTTTATTATATTTACTTTTTAACTCCTTAATGATACTGCCGACCGCTGCAATATCCGTTTCTCCATGCCATTGTTCATAATAGGATATGCCGATTATATCAAAATCTGTCACTTCATTGGCTATAAAACTGCCGATAAACCAATCTACATCTGTAGGTCCAGCAACATGTAATACTTTCAAAATCTCTTTATTTGTTTTAACTTCTATATCCTTAACCGCCTGAATGGCAGCATTAAATAGTCCCCTATTTCGCGCCCAATCTAAAACCCAACCTGCATCATTCACGGACTGCGACAATAGAATCCCTCGATTGGTTTCGTTGCCAATCTGCACCATTTCGGGCAATAAATTTTCCTGCTCTAATTCAGCTAAAGTGGCATAAATATAATTATATAAGGAGTCTTTTAAAATAGGTAATTCATCCACTACCCCACTCCATGCAGCAGGTATTATTTGCTTACTTGGGTCTGCCCAATTATCTGATAGATGGAAATCTAATAATACCTCCATACCAGCAGCCTTTGCTCGTTGAATACTTTTTTTGACATCCGTTAAATCCGCATATCGTTTGCCTTCATTCAAATTATCATACCAACTCGGTGTATGCCATAAGCGCAAACGAACCAAGTTAGTATGATGGTCCGCAAAAATTTGGTAAGGGTCTTTTGGTTGGCTATTTTCTTTATAAATAACTCCACAGTCTTCCAATTCATTAATGTAGGAAAGGTCTGCCCCCTTATAAAAATTTTGTGCGGTCAATGATAGAATGGAAAAATGCGCCACAAAAAAATACATTATTTTTTTCATCACAAGAAATTTCTAAATGTCCTCTTAAGCACTTTTCTAAACCAACTTTTATTTTTCTCCTTTACTATTTTTCAATCTAATCTTAACAACACCATTTAACCCTCTAACTCCATAAATGGCTAGTTCATCCGGTGCTTTTAAAACTCTAATAGACCTTATATCATGAGGTCCAACCATGTCCTTAACTGCAGAAAAACCACCAGTTACAGCTTGTCCATTTATTTCAAATAAAGGTTCGCTATTTCCAAAAAAGGATTGGTCTCCACCTCTTATTCTCACTTGTCCATTCTGCATGATTACCCCAGGGGTCCTCAATAATCGGTCTTCAAGAGACATTAATTGTTTGGGATTATTATCTGGTGGGCTTGTAACGCCATCTTTCGTGGTAGAACAAGCTATCAACGAAAGGGTAAGGAGTGTTGTAAGAAAAAAAATCTTTTTCATAACAGTGGGTTTTAAATAGTTTAAAAAAAATTGATTTTAAAATTTAGAGGCGCTAAAATCCAACCCATCGGCACGAAATTACCCTTCTTCCTTTATAGCATTTAAAAGTCGCTCTTTAAGTGCTATTGGAAATACAATAGCCTTTCTTTCCACTTGGTCAAACAACGTCAAAACTACTCGCATGGTACTTACTAATTCTTTTGTGCTACCATTATACATTTCATGAAAAAGCGTATAAGCTTTATTGCCAATATCAATTAACGAAGATTCTACAAAGAGGATATCATCTTCAAATACTTCTCGATGATAATTCAACTTTTGCTCTAATACGACTATACCGATTTTCCCATGCTGCCTAATTTCTTGCAAACCCAAATCTAAATTAAAATTGCGCCCAGCATGTTCAAATTTATTGACATAATACATGACGTTCATGTGCCTATTAGAATCCGTCTCCCATGTCATTACTGCGCCCTTGTAGGTTAAAACCTTTTTCATATATCGTCTACCGATGTTGTGTGCCTAAGGCACGGTGTTTATTTTGTGTTGCTTATTTTCTGTGTTGTGCTGCTAACCATTCCATTATGGTCACTGGCCTGCCAGCTAATTTTACAGGTTGTCCATCATAATCCAGTTTGCAAAGATTGGCATGTGAATAAATCCAGGAGAAATGGCCTAAATAGTGATAATTCTCGCCACCATAAAACCCTGTAATATCTACCACGTGGTCATAACTAGAAAAATATACCTTCTTGGCGCCTGCTGCCTTCAATCTTTTGTAAACAGGATTCACCGTTTCTTCCGCTTTGGTAACAGGGTCATCTTGTGCATGAATAAACCAAATAGGCATTTCTTTGATACTTTCGATTTGTTCGTCTGTGATATATTCAGCATGATAAGCTAAAGCACTAGGAAAAGATGCGGCAAAATAATCAGGGTGATTTAGCATCAATTTTAAACTCATGTAACCTCCATTGGAACAACCGCCTACATAGATTCTATCTTCGTCAATGCTTGGATGTTTGGCTACATAATCTTTAATCATAGCCATCAAGGGTTTATTATGCATATCATCCACCTTGCCACGAGTATAATTCCCTGTTCCATCATTCATCCAAAAGGTAGGTGTTTGTGGCACTAAGACATAAGCACCTCCGAAATAAGCTTGGATTTCTGGCGAGGCATAATTCGCTGCACGATTAGCCATTAAGGCAACGGTAGGGTCTGTTCCTCCTTCCCCTCCACCATGTAGCCAGATGATTAATGGTACTTTTTCTTGCTGCGTCTTTGGGGTAAAATCCGCATAAGTAAGCGTTAAGTTTGAATTATACTCAAATTTCCCAGTGACATCAAATTCATCCACCAATGGATGTATTCGACCGATTTCCGTATCCCAAACTTGGTCGGTTGCATTACTCGTTATGGTCATCGAATAATCCGCCCAAACATTTCCACCACATTGAGGCATGTATTGCATAGGTGAACTAATAGGCAGATTCGGCGCTACTAATAATACTAATGTAACATGGATACCCGCTGCTATTTTCTTCCCTTTTGCGTCAGAAACATAGGCATACAAAACGGCTCTTTCTCCACTTACGGCGTCTGTCTTTATATCTCTACATTCTGCTTTCTTTGTAACGCTAATGGCATAGTCTCCTTTTTGTACTTTTGAAACCGTATCTTCTAAAGTTAATATGACTTGATTGGCCGCTGGTCCCCAATCAAACCCTTCGACAACTAAAGTATAGCTACCAGATTGGTTGTTTCCAGCAATAAGCAATTCATTTGCAAAATGGTAATTTGGCAACAAAAATAAGCTTACAAAAAGGAAAAATTGAATACGCTTTTTCATGCTTAAATTATTTTTGAAATAATATACAATCAGGGCTCACTAGTTATTTAGCATGTGGTCAAAAACACTAATTGCTTTTGTATTATCTCCATAAAAGTTTAAAAGTAATAAAAAAGTAGGCGCTTTTAGTTTCCTGACGCTGAAAATTTTCTATAATTTTTCAGCAATCTTAAAGGGAACTATTGCTTTAATAATACAAATTCCTTTATATTTGCACTCGCATTGAAAAAATGCACTGTTTGGCGCGGTAGCTCAGCTGGTTAGAGCGCAGGATTCATAATCCTGAGGTCGGCGGTTCAAGCCCGCCTCGCGCTACATTACAACTTTTAAAGCCTTGTAAATCAATGATTTATGAGGCTTTTATTGTTTTACAGAGCAATTTAACGGTCAATTATTTGACTAAAATGAGGCATTTTCTACAATTATTTTTGCATTTCCTACTTTTCTACAATAACTTGCCTACGGACTTCAACCAAAATAGAAAAAAGAAAGGCATTAGGACTAAAAAATTTATAACTAACGTTTTTTGGAACTGATTCAATCTTTACTACCTGATTTATTGGCATATCAGAAAAGTACCTTCTTCATTTAAACTTCTGACCGATAGCAGCAATTATTTCACTTACTAGAAGTGATTAGCTTAAGCTATGACTATTTGAATCAGTTTCAAAAGATGACTTTTAATCTAATTTCATCTTAGAATGATAGGAGCTCCTTTCACCATATTCGACCAAGCGATAAAAAATAATCTAGAATCCATTTTTCTAGAGTTAGTAAAAATCTATAAACAGAACGA
>CALJVJ010000007.1 GCA_937974625.1 uncultured Saprospiraceae bacterium | reverse complement strand
GTGATTTCTTAAACTAGATTAAGTGTTTTTAATCGAACTACCTGTTACTTTGTATTATTCATAACGAGGCAAAGTTAGTAGGATTGAATCACGGATTGAACGGATTTGAACGGTTTCTTATAGGGATGTGCTCTAGGTCGTGTTCTTTTAATAATATTTGAATAAGTAAAAGGTACACGACCTAGAGCAAGTCAAGCATAGCATCCGTCCAAATCCGTCCAATCCGTAATCCAATCCTATCTAATTAGACACTTTAAAAACACAAAATATGTTCATCCTAATATCAGGCCCCTACCGCAGCGGCACCAACGACAACCCACAAAAAATGCAACAGAATTTGGACAATATGGAAGCCATGGCCTTACCCATTTTCCGTAAAGGGCATGTACCAATTATTGGGGAATGGTTCGCGCATCCATTATTAAAATTGGCAGGGTCTACTAAACCAGGAGATGCCGCGTATGAGGAAATTTCTTATCCGATAGCACATCGAGTGTTGACAAAATGTGATGCGGTGTTGAGGATAAAAGGAGTGTCTAAAGGAGCGGATATTGAAACGGCAAAGGCTAAAGCAATGGGGTTGACCATTTATTATGATTTGGCCGAGATTCCAACTATAAGAGAAGAAGAGAAGGGAAGTTGATGTAACGATTCTATTCTTCAAATATACCTCTGAATCGACCGGCTCTTACGGGGCGTATTTCTTCATCTAAAGGATAAGGCCAGTCACCTTGTAAATCTCCTTTAAATTCCCCTTCAACAACTTTTGTTATTTCGTCATATTTAGTAATAATAACTTGTCCAGAGAACCCTTCCATAAATTTAAAAACACTAGTTTGAATATCATAATGAAGGGCTACATAATATAATGGATTATCATCACTATCCTCTGAATAACTCAAGTCATAAATGCCAACTCCTTCAAAGTCTTTTAAAAAGATATGAAATGTTTCCCTACAAGGATTAGGGTATTCCCTTAATTCATGATATTGCCACCCAGAAACACTTAAGCTGTTTTTACCAGCATCAGAAAATACTTTAATAATCGTTTCTTCAGCACACCAAAGTGTATCTGCCCAAAAGGCATAAAGGCCACAATCTTCGACCATAGGGGAATAAGTGGTCTCTACTTCATAATTAACAGATGATTTTAGGCAACTACCTAAAAGCAAAAGAGAAAATAGCAATAAAGAATAATAAACTGTTTTCATAAAAAACATAAAGGTTTGTTATTCTTTAGTGCTATTATTGATAGAATAGTTGCTTGTTAATCGCTTAATAACTCCATTTGACCCTCAAAAAGAAAGCTTGTATATCACTTCCATATCGTTCCGCAGTATCTTGCAAGATAATTTGACTGACAAAATCCACATCTAAATTTTGCCCCAAAGAGTAGGTAAGGGTAGGGGTTAAGAAGAGGGGATGTCCATCAATGGGCGAATAAATTAGCGCAAGATTCATATTAAAAAGCGGCGTAATCGGATAACCCACTGAAGTAAACACCGACCATTTATAAGGATATAAATTTCGAGCAGATAATTCAAAATTGAAGATATTAGCAGAATTAGTACTAGTTCCTGCTTTGTTATAGAGTAACCCACTAGCCCAATACAAACTATTTTCAAAAGAATAATCGGCACTTATAGTAGCCACAAAATTGTTGTCAACGGCATCAATCGTACTATTAAACCAACTAAATTCCCCTTTAAATCCCCAATCCTTAATATTACCAGCCCAACCGCCACCAAGCACTACATCCTTTCGACTCCATCCAGCTAATACCTGAAAATCATAATTCCATTTATTAAATTTATATAAAGTAGCGGCTGTGATTTCATCTGTATTATCAAAAGCCTTAATGGCAAATTCAATACTACCCGCATAACCGATGTAATACTGAATCCGCAAAGCATCTGACCCCGGGCGTTCTTCATAATCAAAATCGGTAAAGGTAAATGCATTGAACAAATCATTGGGATTCCAAACGGTATTGATGCCCCAATTGATGCGCTGGCGGCCAAATCGGACTTCTAATTTATCTTTATTGTATTGAAAATAAGCACGGTCAAAGTAGCTGTGCAAGATGTTTTTATCACCAATATTGAGAAGAGTTAGATTAAGCACATCATTGCCTGCGTCATTTAAACTAGCCTTGAAATTTGGTTGAATTCTAGCAAATTCACCAAAGAAAAACCGAGTTCGTAGCCCTGCTTTAAAAGTCCAGTTGTCAGAAGGGTACCAGTTGAAATTCAGTCGATTGTGTAGGAAATTATCAGAAATGGTTTGCTCGCCTATTCCTGGAATATTTAGGTTGAATAAACTTTGAAGGGATTTGGTATAGCCTTGTAGGCTCCAATTTTTTTCTTTACTATCAGTTGTTTGAGCATTTGAAGTCCCAGTTACTACCATACAAAGAAAAAGTATCGGAAGAAAAAGACGACTACCTTTTATTAATGACATATATATTATTTGAAGTTAACCCAACCAAATAGGAAAATTCACAGGTCTACCCTAAAAAATGACTATGAAGAATATTAGACATTATATCTTTTTTCTGTCTTTTTTCTTACTAGGGATGATAGCCTGTAAGAAAGAACAAACCAATCCGTTATTCGATGATTTGTATGAATTAAAGTATCAAGAATCGGTCGAACTACCTTACATCAATAGATTAATTCGGTTGGACACCATAGATGATACTCGTTGTCCAGCGGATGTATTTTGTGGCCATGCAGGATGGGTGACAGTTGATATTAGTTTAACGCCAATGTTTTCTGCTACTATTCCTGTAGAGCGCATAACGTTGGATTTATATAATAAGGACACCTTAGGTCGGCTAATTTTTTGTCTTTTAGAAGTAAGCCCTTATCCACTTTATGAAAATCCAATACCAGTAGAGGAAAAACAAATAAGACTTCAGATAGAAAGTTTTTAATTACCTCCGCTCATCACTTACAATTTTACCATCCACCAAAGTTACCACTCGTCTAGCACGGTCAATCACCCGTTGGTCATGGGTAGAAAAGACAAAAGTGATATTTTCTTCTTGATTCATTTCTGCCATCATATCCAATAAGCCCGCTGTAGACTCAGAGTCTAAATTGGCGGTAGGTTCATCCGCTAGAATAAAGGTCGGTTTAGAGGCTAATGCTCTTGCTACCGCTACCCTTTGTTGTTGTCCACCAGATAATTCATTAGGCCGCTTATCCATTTTATCTGCGATGCCGACTGCTGTTAATAAAGCCTCTGCTCTATCGTCTCGTTCTTTTTTAGGTCGCTCTTGGAGCATCATCACAAATTCCACATTTTCCTTAGCGGTCAATACAGGAATCAAATTATAAGCTTGAAAAACAAAGCCTATATTATCCTTTCTGAAATCAATTAATTGATTATCGGATAATTTAGAGATATCATTTCCTCCAACTTCTATATGTCCACTACTTGGTCTATCTAAACCTCCAATAATATTTAATAAAGTGGTTTTGCCAGACCCTGATGGACCGACGATGGCGGTGAATTCTCCTTTTTCGATGGCTAAATCTACGCCTCGTAAGGCCCGCACAGGGATTTTGTCGGGGTTGTAGGTTTTAGTTATATTCGTTGTTTTTATGACGGTCATGATATTAATAGTTAAAATTATTTTTTAGATTTTAGGTGTTACATCCCCCTAACCCCCTTCAAAGGGGGAAGGTATCGTGCTAGTGAAAATCTTTGTAGTTAGCATATAAATTTATTCGTTTTAAATCTTTATACTTAGGTGCTATAAATCAATTTAATAGCTAATTTGATTCCTTTGCATCTTTAGAAATCTTAGCTAAAATTGAATAGAGGTTCGTTCATTTTATACTCTTTTAAATGATACTTTTAATTTGAACTGAATATTAAATATAGATGCTTAAAATCTTTGGAAACCGAAACTAAAAAAGCTAAAAATTGCTTCGATAATTAAATTTATTTCTTTTGTTTATTAATGTTCTAGGGCCATTCCCCCTTTGAAGGGGGCAAGGGGGATGTCTCCTTTGTTTCAAAATCTTCAATCCACTTTTCAATTCCTTTTTGAACGTCCTCAAATTGATGCATCACTTGAAAATTGGTGAATCGTAAAACATGATAACCTGCTGCTTCCAAATCCTCTTGCTTTTTCTTATCCTTTTTTTGCACGTCTTCATTTTCGTGCGTCCAACCATCCAATTCAATCACTAATC
>CALJVJ010000006.1 GCA_937974625.1 uncultured Saprospiraceae bacterium | reverse complement strand
TTAAGATATTCTTTACTCGTTACTTAGAGCGTGCGTTTATTTTAAATTGGTAGAGCTTTTGGATTAAGATTTTAAAGATACAAAAAAATAATATCACAAAATCATTTTTTTTAAGTGTATTTAAATCTCTTTTTCATAAGTAGTACATCTCTACATCTTAGCGTGTGTGTTGTTGTGGCGCTTTGGTCCTATTTTTTTGAAAAAAAATTGACTTTTTATTTGCGATTTTGATGTTAATTTCTCTGTTTGTTTTTTGTGATTAACTTATACATTTTCAGTTGTTTATGTATTTTTTTAAAACTTAAATAGCTGTTATTTTTTATTAAAATCCCTCAAAAATGTCTTTGGTAAAATGGACTTATTTTTGGCATCTTTGTATCATCATAAAAACCCTAAAAGATGATACCTCAAAAAACAGTTCTATCAAATTATGTTCTTAATGCCAGTCCTATGCTAGGGTCCGAAAAATGGTTAAATCGGTTTAATTCACTTATTGAAACAAATTTGGATGACCCATTTTTTAGTAACCAGGACTTTGCTCAAGCACTAGCTATTAGTGAACGACACCTGTTTCGGAAAATGAAAGAATTGACAGGCTTGTCTCCTCAAAGATACCTGAGTCAATACCGTTTATATGAAGCCATGAAGTATTTGAAAAATGGCAGATACCGTACAGTAAAAGAAACAGCTTATTCCGTAGGCTATAGAAATCCAAGCTATTTCATTCGACAATTTGAAAAAGAATTTGGCAAAAAGCCTTTACTAGTGTTAAAAGAAGCTGGATGGAGATAGTAAATTGAGCATTTCCAATAACTTGGAACTTATATTTTCTAATTCATACCTACGAATCAACGGTATTCATTTTTTAGTAGATAGATTGAAATTGTAACCCCAAAAAACAAAGTCTTCTATTTTTCTTCTAAATCTTATCGTTATTGAATTGGAACCAATACTACAGTAAGTGATGGGCTGTAATTTTGCAGCTTATCCTTCCTAGAAGTATTAGGATTTACAAGTCTTTTGTAGAAATTGATTGAAAAACAATTGGGTGACGGTGACGTGTTATTAATGGCAGTTTTAGCTTATTGTTGGCAGCGTCTTTTTATCTAAAACATGTTAATTTTGCTCATGTAGTTATAACAACAATTTTCGCTTTAACTCTCTACCTCAATTTGAAGCCTAAAATTTCCCATCGTAGACTTATTTATTGATACGATTCTTCTACCATCACTTTCAAGATTAATTATTCATTTTAGTCTAAGGCAATCGTCTTTTACAAGCTGACTTTTGGTTTTAATTCTCTCTAAACACCTAAAATACATTTCCTACTAGAATCTATATTCACTAACCGAATTGGAAAGTAATTCTTATGCCTTATGGTCTCCATTTGGACCATAATTCTACATACGTGGCGTGCGTGGTATTCAAATTAATCAAGACATCGCACTTAACACTTAAAAATCAATTATAAACCTCAATCAAAGCTATTATGCAGAAACTTATTTTTTTGTTAACTTTCTTTTACTCCAATTTTTTAAACTATTCAAAAGGTACTCAATATCTTAAATGGACCAAAAAAGTTATTTCTCTTTTCTTGATTTTTTTAACATTATTTTCCTTTTCAAGTAGTAGCTTATCCGCACAAATTATTGAAGAAGGGGAAATAGAGGAAATTGTAACATTAAATGTAGTAGGATTAAAACTTAATCTTTTAAGTGCTCCGGAAGAATTTTCTCCAGAGGCTGCTACCCAACAAACTTTAATTAATCTTCCATTACCTTATGGTGTTCAGAAAACTTTTTCTGCCCAAGAGTCACCTTTAATGGATGAAAAATTAGCCATTAAATATCCAGACATAAAATCCTACCTCCTATTCGACCCTGAAGGAGGAAATGTTTCTGGTAGAATGAGTGTCACGCCAAAAGGAGTAAGCTATACCATTCTTACAGAAAATGGACTGGCTTTTTTAGAAAACTTTAAAGACGAAACCAACAATACAGCACATAAAGTTTATTACGGTGATTTGGAACGAGGTGATTTCGATTGCAGCACGGTTGTAGAAAATAGAATTTCCCAACCTATCACCTCCAATTCAAGATTCAATGCCATTAGTACAGGTGGTACATTACGGACTTACAGAATGGCGATAGCCTCTTCTGGTGAATTTACAATAGGAAATGGGAATACCACTGCTGCTGTGAATGCAGTTTTTAATGAAAAACTCAATCAATTAAATACTATCTATGAAAGAGATTTAACCATTCGGTTTGTATTAGCAGCGGGTAATGATAACCTTATTTTTTTCGATGCAGCTACAGATGGATTGGACCCAAATAATAGAACTAATTCTGCTCAAACCGTTATTAGCGCAATTATGCCAAATTCTGATTATGATATAGGTCATGTCTTTTATGAGATTCCATGCCCTGGCTGTTCTGGTTCTAGTGGAAGTGGTATCGCAACATTAAATAGTGCTTGTCAAAGCACTAAAGCTAGAGGTTGGTCTGGTGCTACTGGGAATGCTTCTGATATGACATTTATGAGAATTTTTGCACATGAGGTTGGCCATCAATTTGGCGCTCAACATACTTATTATGGTACAGAATCTAATTGTAGTAACAGAGCACCTGGTAATGGCTATGAGCCTGGTTCTGGAAATTCCATTATGAGTTACGAAAGCGCTTGTGGTAGTCAGAATATTGCTCCCAGTGCTTCTACTTTGTATTTTCATATTCACAGCATCAGTCAGATATTAAATCATGTAAATGGTTCTGGTAATTGCTATACCAGTACAACAACGGGAAATACACCTCCTGTAGTAACTGCACCTACAACTGTTACTATCCCACAAGGAACGCCTTTTACGATTATTGGGTCTGCTACAGATGTCGATGGAGACAATCTTACTTATAACTGGGAACAATTTGATACGGATAATTCTGCTGGTGGAGCCCCTAATGACGCTGCCACAAGTACAACTGCTCCGTTATTCCGAAGTGTTGACCCTTCTATGGGTGGAAACGTAAGGACTTTTCCACAAATTTCAGATATTCTCAATAATACACAGACGCAAGGAGAGATTCTTCCTCAAGTAGCAAGGACGATGCATTTTAGACTAACCGCTAGAGATAATAATGCCAATGGAGGTGGATTGCATTGCGATGAGGTAGCTATTACAGTTGACGATTCTTCGGCCCCTTTTGCTGTTACATTACCTACTGCTGCTAATAGTTATACCGCCAATGGTAGTAATATGATTACTATAAATTGGAATGTTGGTGCTACCGCAAGTGCTCCGATTAGTTGTAGTACCGTCGATATTGCGCTTTCTTATGATGGAGGAAATTCCTTTCCAACTAATTTAGCGACTGGGGTTGCTAATGACGGGTCAGAAAGTATTGTCCTACAATCAACCCTTCCTAATACCTCAACGGCCAAAATAAAAGTGTCTTGTACAAATGGAGGGGTTCAGTTTTTTGATATCTCTGATGGAAATTTTTCAATTTCTTCTTCTTGTGCTTATCAAGTAAGTAAATTATGCCCAATAGAAACAATCACTGCGGAGCAGGGTAATAGTGCTTTAAATCTTAATGAATCTAATATTTTTATAGATGCTTTTGCCACAAAAGTAATTAACGTAGTAGGAAATGTAGGAGCATCACCTACAATTACTGCTGGAGCTTGTTCTTCAGCGTCATTTAACTACAGGCACGGTTCTTTTTCCTTTCAAGTAAGCGAAACGGGGACTTACAGTATTTCTGGGGATGCAACTGGCTTTTACAGTCTTTTTCAAACTGATTCTTATGTTTATAATTCTACCACTCCCTGTGGTAACTTTCCTTTTATAACTGCTAGTCGGGATGAGACTAGTATTGGTACTAATACAATGAATGTGACCTTAGAGGAATGCACTGATTATACTGTAGTAGCAGGAAGAAATGGAGATGGACCGGTTGCAATTACAATTTCTGGGGAAGGAAATGCCTATGAAAAAGGAAGTCTAGCTGCTGGTAATGGCTATACCTTTATTGCCATGAATCAGAGTACAAACCAAGTAGCTGCGGTAAGTAGCATTGCGGATTTTACTTCTTTACCGGGTGGAGCTACTTATAGTATGTTTGGCGTATCTTATGACAACGCTGAAACGCCCAACAGTTGGGTCGGGCTTACCCAAAATGATTTAATAGATGGTTCTAGATGCCTTTTACAAAGTAATAATTTTAGTACTTTGACCGTAACAGGGGGGACTTCTTGCCCTACCGCAAGCGTTATTTCGGGAACAGCGACTATCTGTAATGGAGCTAGCACAAATATAAGCGTAGCTATTACAGGCGGCGTAAGCCCTTACACCCTTGTATATAATGATGGCAATAGTGATGTGACGGTTAACTCGTATACTTCGGGTAGTGATATTTCTGTTGCTCCGACTTCAAATACTACTTATACTTTGGTATCTGTAACCGATGACAATAGTTGTGTCGGCACTGGAAATGCTGGTTCTGCTATTATTACCTTAAACCCAGTCCCTGCTGTAAGTTTAGGAACAGTTACAAACCCTACAACTTGTATGGGTAGCGATGGCACCATCCAATTAACAGGACTAACAGCCACTACCACTTATACTTTAAATTATAAAAAAGATGGCGCTGCACAATCTGCTTTTTCTATTGCAACCAACGGTAGTGGCGAATACACCCTTACTGGACTAGACCCTGCAGTGTATACCGAAATTAAGGTCGCACTAAACGGTTGTGTATCTAATGAGGTGAGCCAAACTTTGACAGGAACAAATTGTAGTGGACCCGAAATGGAGGTGATAGGATTGAATGTTTCTATAGGAGATGGTGACAATACTCCTAATGTATTGGATGATACTGATTATGGAGAAGTATTTGGCATCTTCGTACCAGTTACGCATACTTTTAAAATTAAAAATACTGGAACAACGGATTTAACAGTTGGAACAACTTCAGTAGATGATGTCAATTTCGTAGTAACACAAGCATTGTCTGGAACAGTATTACCTGGTGATTCAACAACATTTACGGTGAGATTTTATCCACAGAGTTTTGGCCAAAAAACGGGGATTGTTTCTATTGTAAATAATGATTCAGATGAAGCCCCTTATGATTTTACAGTAACTGGAAATGCTAAAGCATCCATCAAGTCTGCTCAAACGGGTGACTGGAATTTAGGCACAACTTGGGTTGGTGGAGTCGTTCCAACTGTAGCTGATAAAGCAGAGATTGTGACTGGACACAATGTAACTTTGTCCGATACTCGACCAATCAATGTTGTACTCAACTATGGAACGCTCACTATAACAAGTGGAAGTATTTTAAATATTGAAGGCGTAGAACAATATTCGTTTGAAAATTATGGCACCTTAGACAATAGCGGAACTATTAACATTGGAGCTACGAATCCTGCTGGAGCATATGGTATCTATAATAGAGCAGTCAACGCAGCTATTAATAATCTTACAGGTGGAATTATCAATATTGACCAGACAACTGCTTCAAATGCAATTTGGGTTTATCGAGGGACTTTTATTAATGATGGTACCATAAATCTTCCTAATGGAGGATTAAGTAATGGCGCCACTTTTGTCAATAATGCAGAAGGTCAGATTAATGTAGACAATGCAAAAATTCATACGGAAGGAATAGGGAGTTCTTTTGACAATAATGGAATGATTTCAATTGGAATAAATAGCGGTTATTTTAATAGCTCCCTTACAACCTCAAATAGTACATTCAACAATAATGTTGGAGGAATTATTACTATTGAAAATGCAGGTTATGAAGGAATTCATATCTCTTCTGTTGGCGATAATGAATTTAATAATCATGGAACGATACATATTGGACAAGCTGGAGATGGAGGAGATGCTGGTATAATAAGCTATGCTCCGTTTACCAATACGGGGACTATTAATATTGATAATGCGGCTAATTATGGTGTACATTTGCTAGGGGATACTATTAAGAATAGTGGCATCTTTAACATTGGTTTAAGTGGGACAATTACTACGGGTATCCGCACACAACAGCCATTTATTAATAATGCAAGTGGACAAGTAAATATATTAGCTTCTGATGCCGGTATTAATCTTGTTGGCACAAATGGTGCATTCCACAACTCAAGTACGGTTTCTATCAATACGGTTGATTTAAATACGGATTATATGTTGAATAATTCTTCTGGTACTCCTAGTCTTTCCAACGATGCAACTGGTATTTTAAAAGGTAATGGAAAAATCAAATCTAGTGCTTTAACCCATAACGGCGGGACCTTAGCTCCAGGTACCTCTCCTGGTATCAATACTTTTGACAATGATGAAGATTTTACGAATAGTACTATCGAAATTGAAGTGGAGGGTAAAACCACTCCAGGTACGGACTTTGACCAAATTGTGGTGGAAGGTGTAGCCACTTTAGGAGGCACACTAGAGGTGATGGTCAATTATACACCTACTAGTGGAGATGTCATAACTATTTTGGATGCTACTAGTTTGAGCGGTACTTTTAGTTCGGTGTCCTTACCTGCTTCTTGGTCTGTTAGCTATGATAATCCTAATGCTGGTGAAGTATCTTTAGTTTATACGCCGGCTCCTACTTGTAACGACCAAGATTTAAAAATTGCTACCCTCTATGGTACAGGGACGAAAGGTTTTGACGGAGATGGTGGCCTTGCAAGTGTTGCTCATTTTAATTCAATTACAGATATCACTTTGGATGCCAATGGAAATATCTTTGTTCTAGATGCAGGGAATAATCGAATTAGAAAAATTGATGCGAATACAGGCATCATTACGACCATAGCAGGAACAGGTGTTGAAGGAGGTGGTGGAGATGGTGGTCAAGCTACTGCTGCTGAATTCTATTTTCCTCGTGCTATCCGATTTGATGCCAACGGAGATTTATATATAGCTGATTCTAATAATAATCGAATTAGAAAAATTGATATGACTACGGGCATTATTACCACAGTAGTTGGGAATGGCAATAATGGCTATTCAGGAGATGGTGGACCAGCTACTTCAGCAAACATCAATCACCCAGCAGGTATTGTATTTAATAGCGCTGGAGAATTAATTTTTACGGATAGTAATAATAGTTCTTTACGAAAAGTAGATGCTTCGGGTAATATTCAAACCATTCACGCTTATGCTTTCAGTTTGCCGCAACAATTAATGATTGATGGAAATGATGATATTTATTTAGCTGATTTTCTAAATCGACAAATCAAAAAATTAGATGCGAGTAACGGTTATGCGATTTCAGTTTTCGCAGGAGATGGAACGAGTGGCTACTCAGGAGATGGTGGACTAGCAACTGCGGCACAAATTAATATTGGACAGGGGGCTAGTATGGTATTAGACGCCGATGATAACTTATATTTTGCCGATGTCTACAGTCATGCAATCCGAAAAATTGATGCTA
>CALJVJ010000005.1 GCA_937974625.1 uncultured Saprospiraceae bacterium | reverse complement strand
AGTTTTAATTTACGTCGAATTTTTCTAGTATTTCTATCAGTTGATTTAGTATACGTATAGATTTTCAAATAGTCCTCTTCCTTATCCACTTCATACAACACATCATAAAAGGCAGAACACCCATAAGTGAATCTAAGCAGCACTTTATCTTTATGAGGGATAGTTAACTCAAATGCTCCATTTAAATCTGTTATGGCGTAATTTAGCATACTGTCATATTCTTGCACAGTCGCGCCAATTAAAACATTATTTTTTTCTTCGGTTACAACTCCTTTAATCACTCTTGTTTCTTGACTAAAAAGAAAAAAAGGAGTAGTAAAAAATAGCAATAAAATAAGATTTAATAACTTGATCATATACTAGTTTTTAATCACCTTATTCACATAATACATCTCATACTCTTGCTTGTTCTTCGCGGTCACCTTGCCTCTGGGACGGCACTCAAATATATCCTTAACTAAAGCATAAGTCTCTCCAGAAATATTAATTTCGCCTACTTCACTATGAGTTTCCATTTGTTGAGCTACATTCACGGTGTTTCCCCAAACATCAAAAGCAATTTTTTTCGAACCAATCACACCTGCGACAATAGGGCCAGTATGAATCCCCAAACGAGCTTCAAAAAAATACTGACCAGCAGCTTTCCTTTTGGTTTTCCTATCAGCTAAAAATTGCTGTATCTCCAATGCGGCAAAAATCATTCTTTGTACATGATTACCACCACGCGTATATAAGCCTCCAACACACATATAAGCATCGCCTATGGTCTTAATTTTCTGCAAACGATATTTATCAATAATTCGGTCAAATACGGTAAAGCAATGTCCTAATTCCTGTACCAATTCTTCTGGACTAAGATTTTCGGCAATCTGACTGAAATTTTTAAAATCAGTAAACAAAACACTTGCTCCATCATATTTGTGTGCTTTGACCGTCCCTTTACTTTTCAATTCTCGGACGACTTCCGCAGGTAACATATTGGTCAATAAATCTTCAGAGCGTTTCTTTTCTTCTAATAGCGATTGATTATTATTTTTGAGTAATTTATCGTTCTTTTTCCAAAAAAAATAGCCTAACAAAAATAGTAATCCTATTGTCCCTAATCCCAAATATTTTAATTTACTGTATTCCTGTTTTGCTACTTCCGACTGTGTTTTTTGTGTTTCTATTTTTTCTAATAACCGCTTTTTATTTCGTTCGTAATATTTAGTGCTCTCTTGCTTTTTCAACCCATCCAATTCATTTTTCAGTCTATAATAGAGTATTTCTGCTTTTGCTTTTTTAGAAGTAGTAGCTAATGTTTTTAATTCTTTAGTCACCCACTTATCTAAATCGACCACTTCTAAAGGCCAATAATGCTCAAAAGTAATTCTAGAAATACCTAGTTTATTTCCCCCCAGTATCTTTGGAAAAGTTAAATCTTTTATTTTAAAAAATGCAGTCCTAGTGACGCCTCTTTTAAACGCTAAATATTCTCTGACTAATACTTTAAAGCTGCTATCAAAGATGACATGCTCCTGAAAAATAGAATCGGGAAAAAAACGAGTGGATTGGAGAATACTATCAGTGTTTTGATATTTGGAAAAAAAGTCAAAAAGCTGTATGATTTTTTCCTTATTCTTAAGCTGCAAATCGGTAGGTGCATTGCTGCTAGTGGTTAGTATTTTTTGGCATTGGATAAATTTTTCTAAAGCTTGAATTTTGGTAAAAGAGCTAGGAGTAGGTGTTTGGCTTAAAATAGTTATTCCTTCATCGAAAAGTGCTTTCGCTGGTAGCTGTTCTGCTTGTGCCATCAATGTTGTATTAGCACACAGCCAAAAAATTAAAATACTGTACAAAAAGCGATTGCTTTTTCTTCTACTCATTTTTTGGCATTAAAGGCAATTGCCTGTTCCACATAATATTTTTTAAGCTATGTATTTTTTCCAGCAAAAAAAGAGCATTAAAAAAATACTCAAAAAAGCAAAAACTTGGTTCACAATCATATCGTACCGTATTTCAGGTAATTCATGGGGAGGATAATCTATTTCCCATTTCTTGGTTTCCACAAATTTAGCTAAAAGATAGGGTGTTATAGGAATTCTTTCTACTCTAGCATCAGGTGGTTTAAAAAATAAGCTACCAAAATTCTGTCCTTCTTCTTCACTATGAAAATACCATAAAAAGGTACTAATATCCACCTTGAAACGTAGGGCATATTTTTCAATTAGCTCAAAAAAATCATCTCCAACCGTTCCTAAGTCTTTATAAATATCTGTTTTGGCGGTGATAGGTGATGCCCCTGTGAAATCTTCTAGGAAGTCAATAATTTCGATAATTCTATTTTCCATTAAAATTACCCTTTCACCTTTTCCATATCTGTCCCTTGCGTTTTCCAACCAATTTCATTTATGACAAACCAAGCAACCATTATAGCGGAAAAAATAAAATACCCTGCTATCAAAACGGTTCCGTTAGGTATCAAATCTCCAATCATAAACCAGTCACCCGTCAAATAAATAATTGCCAAACCAACCGTTGATTTCAAGGCTTCCATCCAAATCGCATTGGGGTCTCTATCCATCAAAGTAGTAAAGCTATAAATGACCAAAAACATAAAAGCGCCATAGATAAACATTGATTCTTTTGGGATGTCTGCAATTTTTAATAACATATGAATCAACAAAGCATTCATCGTTAAATATTGCATCCATGACCAGATAATAAGGCCATTAGAAGCCTCTGGATTATATTTGACAAATTCCTTAGGATTGGCATATTCAATCGGATATTTTTCGGCCACATCGGCAGGACGCCATCCTGTAGGCATAAACCAAATCCGCAATTTATCTACAAAATTATTCGTACGCCAAGCATCTTTAATTAATAACCAAACATGCTGAAAGTTAATTCTAATCGGATTCCAAGTATTCGATTGTTTGGTAACACCATATACACAAGGCTCCTCATCCAACTCTTCTTGGAAGGTCCCAAAGACTCTATCCCAAATACAAAAAATAGCGGAAAGGTTTTTATCTAAATAAATCGGATTAATGGCATGATGCACCCGATGTTGTGAAGGCGTAACGATGATATATTCTAAAATTCCCAGTTTACCAATATGCTTCGTATGATACCAAAATTGCATAAACAAATGCAAAGGCGCAATTACTCCAATTACTTTTGGTGGCAAGCCCATCAAGGCAGCTGGAAATAAAAAGATAAAGCCTAAACTCACAAAACCAGAAATACTTTGGCGCAAAGCCACTGCTAAGTTAAATTCCTCGCTTGAATGATGTACCACATGTCTATTCCAAAAAATATTGATACTATGATTCAATCGATGACTCCAATAACTCGCAAAATCAATAGCTATAAAGCTCAATAAATACACCAGCCAATTAGTTTCGATATGCAGCAAAGCCACTCGTTCATACACCCAACCGTAACTGATAATGACAATGGATAGACCGAGAATACTCTTCAAAGTATTCGTATTTCCAGAACTTAAACTAGCAATCGTATCCATGCTACGGAAATTAAAATCTCCTTTGAAATAAGCATAAATCGCCTCGATAATAATTAATACCACGAAGCCAGGGATGGCGTATAAAAGAACGTTAGCGTACGCTTCCATAATTTTTCATTTTTTTGGTTGCTAGATGCTGGTTTATAGATAATTGGGCAACAAATCCAGTATCTAGCATCCAGTATCAAGGTTTAATCAGACCTAAAAATACATAAATTTACAATCGGATTCTAGTGAGTCTATACTTACCACTTAAACCGTCAATTCCATCCAAACAGGCAAATTATCAGACATTTGAGCCGTTCTCCAAAATTTATCGTAAAAAAATCGTTTGCTGCGGAAGGTGCGAGTTTGTCCATCTTTGTCCGTAAACTTTAGTTTTTTCATTTGCGGCTCATAAACAGCATTATCATTTTTTCTAAAAACCGATTCAAAAAAGTCAAAAGCACCACCATTCTGAGTCAATTGAATATCCGTCGCATTTAAGTGGAAAGCAATTTGATTATAGTAACGAGTTTTAGCTGCATTCGATGGCACTTTTAAGGTATCCGATAATTCGAAAACACTTTCTTTCACCATGTGGAGTTCCTTTTCATTCAATTTCTCCGTCTGAAAATTGCCTAATAGGATTACGTTTTTTGACCAGACATTTTTGATATGTGTTCTCCATTCCCAAAAATTGAGAATACGTTCCAATTCTTCCAAACGCTCTTCCTTGCGTTGGCGACTGCCAAAAACAAGGTGCATATTGCAAAAAATCACCCGTTTATCCGCGATTTTAAAGCCCATATTAAAAGGCGGTCGCAGCAACTGTACGGCAGGTTTCCAACTAAATCGACCATTTTCATCTCTTATTCTAGTCGATGGCAACATCAAATCACTAATAATTCCACCTTGCTGTACTTTTCGTTTATCAAAAAAGAAGCCTAAGCGATAATCGGACCCGCCTAAACCAATAGCCGTATCACTAAAAAAGTAATCCCAATGTTCTCCTAAGTAGTGATTAATTTCATCTAAAACTTTAAAATCACCATAAATTTCTTGAATCGCTACAATATCAAATCGTTCAATAATCGATGCTATATAAGCCAAGGCCTCCGGAGTTCGCCCACCATAATCATTACCTCCCAGTTTACGGATATTCCAAGTAGCAACTAGTAAATTATTACCCAAAGTTTTCACAGGAATATCTCTGTCCAATTGCTTCCTCAACGCCAATAGACGCTCTTTTGTCCGTGGGTCTTGCAGTAAAAAATCATAAGGGCTCGGTTTTTCCAAAGACAAGGATGGCGCTATTCCTTTTTTAATAAAAATAAAATCGCCTCCTTCATCGCCTGTATTATCAATCGCACCAAATTGAGGTTTTTGACTCAAAGGACTGGCGGCAATAATTTTATTTCGAATACCTGCAAATAATTCAGAAGCAGATAGATACGGTTGTTGGTTTCTTTTTAAAAAATTACTTAGTTCTTTGAAAAATACGGAACGGTCAGGGACTTCCTCTTTCACTCCACTGGTAATTGCTTTCCGACTTTTAGCGCTGTACAAAACTTGAAACTCTTTGCTCGCATCGACCATCGCTCGTCGATTCATCAATAAAGCACCACTAAAGCAAGAATCAGAAATCACCAAAACATGTTGGCAAGAATAGGCCATCAAATAATCTTGTAAGGTCGAGTTGGAAATCCAAGCTGATTTCGCTTTAATCTTCGCATCTTTGGGCAACCAAAATCCTCTGTTCCTTCTTTTATCCCAATGACCATGTCCAGCATAAAAAATCAACAGGCTGTCTTCTGGTTCTAGTATTTGTTCAAATCCATCTAGGGTATCTAAAATGTTGCTACGGGTAGCATCTTCTAAAAAGGTAATATTGCTGGAAGGAAAGGTATAGTTTGTTTTTAAAATACGCTCAATCTTTCGAGCATCTTTGGTTGGAAATTCTAAAGAATCATAATGTTTATAGTTTGAAATACCAATAATCAACGCATAATATTCCCCTTGTTTTAAAGGCGATTTTTCAGCATTTCTACGAATGACAGCACGAGTCGTATTTTCTGGAGGTTTAGGCATAGAGGGTATTCACTTTTTGTTTACAATCGAAGCATAAATATACAATTTGTTTACAAAACAAACAAATTAAAACAAGCCTATTTTTAAAGTGTTATTTGTGGAGGTAAATATAAGAAAATTAGGCGGGTAGAGAGGATTAGCGGACCTAATCTATCCTTCGCTAAATAGTCTTGGTTTTGCATAATTTGAATAAATTTTTCAAAAATACTTAGTTATAGACAAAATTATTCGATTTTAGGCGTTGTATAAAAATGAAGCGCATCTTAATCATAGCAATCGTCTGGTCCATAGGATTAAGTCTGTTCGGGCAACAGCGTGCTATGTCAACGATGAGAGAAAAAGTATTGATAGCAGAAAAAGATACGCTTCGACTAGATAGCCTACCACTTGTTCCGGGTTCTGTATATATAAGTGACGTTGCCACCGATAAACTTCTTTCCAAAGATTTTGAAATAAGCTATAATCAACTGGTTATCAATGAATTATTTTTAAAAAAAAATGATATTACTAGAGAAGATAGTCTAAGAATCACCTACCGTATTTTCCCTTTTGACTTTCAAGCACGGGTCAAACATTTGGATACTTTGCTTATCGCAAATAATTATGAGGGCGATTATATAGGTGTGGATTATACCCCTGAAGAAGCATCCAAGTCTTCCGCTACTTTGTTTAATAATAGTGGCTTGCAATACAGTGGAAGTTTTGCCAGAGGGGTGGCTTTTGGCAATAGTCAAAGTTTGGTGCTAAACTCCCAATTTAATTTACAATTGTCTGGAAAGTTGGGTGATGATACAGAAATCGTTGCTGCATTGACTGATGAAAACATCCCCTTACAAGCAGAAGGCAATACCCAACAACT
>CALJVJ010000004.1 GCA_937974625.1 uncultured Saprospiraceae bacterium | reverse complement strand
GCTTTAGCAGCATGGTATTGACTGCCTTCTTCTTTGAGGTGTAGTTCGGCAGCGTATTCAGTTTTAGTAGCTATTTTAGCCGTCATTTCTGTTTGGAAATGTTCTCGGTCGATGTCGATAGGGTAGGTGAGGTGTTGGTCTTTCCCATTCCTTTCAGCAATAAAAGTAATCTCCTCATTGGCTAATTCTGTTGTCGTGAAATCTCTTGGATAGGGGAATACATCGGTATCAAATTTCAAAATCTCCTTATTCCAAACCCATTGCGAGTCATCGGTATGATGGTCCAAAGTCGGGATGGTTTCATCGCCATCATGCCAGACTCTATTTAGCCATTTACTAGCATTTTTTCGAGAAGGAATGACTAGATAATCTCTTGCACGGGTGATGCCTACATATAAAACTCTTGCCTCTTCTTCTAAAGCAGCTTTTTTAGCAATGGTTTTCACTTCACTGGCATTAATGCGCTCCTCTAGCAAAGTATTTCTACTTTGGTCCGCATAGGGATTGACCCAATAGCGCAACCAGCGATTCCCTAAAATATTATCTAAATCCACTTCATCCGTTTCTGGTACAATCTGTACCCCCCAAATTTTATCTCTCAAATTGCCCTCTAAATCATGACAAATCACCATAGGCCATTCCAAGCCTTTACTTTTATGATAAGTCATCACATTGACGGTATCTCTACCCGCCCCTGAACTTTGACTATCCAAGCCTTCTGCCCCTAAATTATTTAACCATAATAAAAAACCACCCAAAGTTGCAGCAGAGTGCAGTCGATTACAATTTTCTTCGTACGAGAGTGCCAATTGACGCAATTCATCGACATTACCCATACGTTGTGGTCCATTGCCCCATCCTGCAATAATTCGCCTCAAATCCAACTCTTCTAAAACCAAATTGATAATTTCAGAACTGGATAATTCTGCGCCCTTTATTCTTAAATCATTGAGTTGTTGGATATAATCGGCGTCGGTGCCCCATTGCCAATCGCTGACCTCCCCTTTTTCTAATAATTGTAAAAAGTCTAAGCGATTTTCCACAATGTCTTTCAATGGTTTGCCTGATGCTAATTTCAAAATTTCTGCGATAGACAAGGCATCATTTCTACTGACGATAAATTTTAAACAAGCCAAAACCAACTTCGCCTCAGCTGTCTCTAATAAACCAGCTCTGGAAATAGCCGCCTTAATCCCAGCTCTGTGCAGGGCTTCTGCCATTACGCCACACAAGGCATTAGATTTACACAAAACGGCAATATCACCAGGTTCAATTAAACGAGGTTCATCCTCTTCTTTTGGAAAAACAAGCTTGCCTGATTCCAATGTTTTTTTAATCGAAGTAGCAATACAGTTTTCCATCCAAGGACGTCCAGGCATCCGCTTTTCGCCGTCGTAGTGCATATGCCAGTGCATCAAGGGATTACCGAGAAATTTCAGCATTTCTTGGTCTTTGACTTTCTTTTTAAGCTCCTCCTCCGTTCGTTTTGCAATTAGGGCTACTTGTTCTTCTGGTAAGGGATGAAAAGCTTTGCAGAAAATAGCATTGGTTGCATTCACGACGCCTTCCCGTGACCGCCACGAAAATTTTTGAATATCTTTCTTTTTGACCCCACCCGTTTGTTCAATAATTTTCATCATCAAACTAGGGTCTGCCCCTCTAAAGCCGTAGATGGATTGCTTCGGGTCACCTACCCAAATAGAATGCTTAGCAAATTGGGATAATTTGAAAAATATTTCTAATTGAATCGGACTGGTATCTTGAAATTCATCGACCATCAATAGGTCTAATTCTTGCTTTAAAACTTCCTGTACGTGTGGATTGGCTAATAACTGCTTAACTTTTAATTCCATGTCGGTATAGTCAATCAAGCCACGACGTTTTTTATAAGTCTCATACTCTTTAATAGCCTCGATAGCAATGTCAAAAATACCGTAGATAAATTGCTGAATATCTTCGTGAAACGTCGGGTCGCTATCATGTTTTAGGGCAATATCTTTTAAGTTCTCGACAGCATCTCTACTTTTTGCCCCAACTTTAGTCTTGCTAATTTTGACCCATTCGTGCCATTCCAAGGCACCTTTTAAGTTGAGTTTTTTGAGCATTCCTTTGAAGGTATCCATTCCGCCTTGGGTTACTTTTGTAGAATCTTCATTGGCCTCTAATTCGGCTATAGTACGTTCTAATTCACCTTTTAATTCAGCAATGATAGCATCGCTAGATTTTTTAGAAGGCTTACCTAGAAATTTTTTAAATTCATCGAAAGATAGGACTTTACTTTTTTCTAAAACCTCGGTCGAGAAATCATTTGCCCGAGCAATATCGGTCACTTCTTTTACCGCCTTTCGCCAATCGTAATCCCCTTTTTTATTGAGCCCTAAACGGTTGCTAAAATATTCCATTTTTTCCATCCGTTCTTGGGTCAAAACAGTGGATAGTGATTGATTAAACATTAATTGGTGGTCGCCATCAGCAATGATAGCGACTTGCGGAGAAACACCTGCTTCGAAAGCAAATCGTTTCAATAGTTTTACGCCCAGACCATGAACGGTACCAATGAGCGCATTGGCGAGTTGGTCGGCTTCATTGGTCAGGTTCTGTTCCAATAATTTGATACGCACGCGTTCTTGTAATTCTGCGGCGGCTTTATTGGTAAAAGTAGTTGCAATGATGCCACTTGCTCGCACACCATCTTTAAGCAAAGCCACCATTTCTTCGGTAAGTCTATAGGTCTTTCCGCTACCTGCACCCGCGGAAATAATTTTAATATTTTGTAGTTTCTCTTTCTCCATTTATTGAATTATCTTTTACGAAAATCGTCCTCTAAATTAGTATTAAATTTTACACTAGACTACATTGAGAGGTGTGATTTTTATTTCAGCGTAATAAATTTTTTGTTTTATTTTTTTGCAAAAATACAATTTTTGTTTATGTTTGTTAAGTAAATCAAGAATTAGTTTACACTTTTCTTCATTATTTAAACGAAAAATCAAAAATTATGCATCCGATTCTTAGAAATGTATTAGCTGTTGTTGTGGGTTTGGTAGTTGGTTCTATTGTTAACATGGGCATTATTAACCTGAACATGTCCATGTTGCCGCTACCTGAAGGCTTAGATATATTATCAGGTGATGGCATGAAATCATTACCATTGAAATATTTTATAGGACCTTTTTTAGCACATGCGGTGGGTGCATTAGCAGGGGCTTATACGACTGCTAGAATAGCTGCTAGTCACCAACAAAAATTATCCTTTTTCATGGGAGGACTCTTTTTAGCCGGTGGGATAGCGGCAGCTAATATGATTCCTGCACCTACTTGGTTTGTGGTGTTTGATTTAGTGGCTGCTTATTTGCCAATGGCTTGGTTGGGTGGTAAATTAGCTAATAAGAATTAACATGAAAATGAACTTGGTTGTTAATTGTCAGTAAGAGACCTTATGAGTTTTTTTATGAAATTTTTTTGAACCACAAAGTTCACATAAGAACACAAAAGGATTTCACAAAAGATGAATTAATAAAGACTTTTGTGAACCTCTTTTGTGTTCTTTGTTCCTTTTGTGGTTCAAAAAAAAACGCTAATAGATTTTTACCTTGTTATAGAAAAATCCTTGATAGAGAGTTGATAACCATTTAAACTATCAAATAATTTCCCGTTCTTTGAGTTATAAAAATTCTTAGTCAATATGAAAACGACCATACCCTATTTATCATTCATCATTTAACATTTACCATTTCTAACTTACCATTCAAAAAATGCCCCTACATCCACTGTTAATCAAGACCGAGCCTTTCACGATTCGTACTTACGAAATAGATAATCGGAAACAAGCGACGGTACCTTCCTTAGTCAAATTGATGCATGAGGCAGCGATGCAAAATGTGATTGATTTAAAACTCTCCGTTTGGGATTTAGAGCCACATCAAATATCATGGGTGCTGATGCGCAAGAATTTGATGATTAATCAGTTACCCAAATTAGGGGAGCAAATAAAAGTAGTCACGCATTGTGCAGGGTTTGAAAAATACTTTACTTATCGAGATTATAAAATACTCAATCAGCAAGATGAATTACTAGCCTATGCTTCTTCCACTTGGTTATTAATGGATACGGTTAAAAGGAGAATGTCTAGAATTCCAGATTTTATTTTAAATATAGAATGTCCACCAGACGAAGCGTGTCTGCCTCGACCAAAAAATAAGCTACCTAAATTTGAATCAGCTAATTTATCCAAGACGTTTACAGTGGGTTGGTATGATTTAGATTTTAACCAACATTTGAATAATGTCTTTTATTTACAATGGATTTTGGAGACGGTGCCTGATAACTTATTGCAAAATGCCCAATTGAGTAGAATCGATATTGTCTATAAATTAGAATGTAAGTGGAAGGAAGAAATTATCTGTGAGACACAAATTATTGAAGAGCAGCATTTATTACATCGATTGGTTCGGAAGTCGGATGGGAAGGAGTTGAGTATGGCGGAGACTAGGTGGGAATTATTTTAACAAAAATTGAATTTAAAATTTATAGAAAAGTACAATGATTTTTTTTCTTAATTGAAGATTTTAAATGAACGTTCTTCAACCGTAAATAAAGAACCAAAATGGAACCTGAAAAATTAAAATTTTACTCAGTTAATGGAAAAATATGGAGAATTTTCAAATTTTGCTTTGTTCCCAATAAAGTTAAAAAGTAAAGTATGGAAAACAACAGAACACTGTTTTCAAGCTCAAAAATTTGATAATAAAGAATATCAGGAAAAAATACGAAAAGCAACGACGCCAATGAAAGCTGCCCAATTAGGCAGAAGTCGAAAAGTGAGAATTCTGAAAAATTGGGATAGTAAGAAAGATAATGTGATGTATGATGCGCTGAAAGCAAAATTTACTCAATACCCAGAATTGCAAGAATTACTACTTGGGACTAAAGAAAAAGTATTAATTGAGCATACAGAAAATGATAGTTATTGGGGAGATAGAGGTGACGGAACAGGTAAAAATAGACTTGGAAAATTATTAATGAAAATTCGAGAAGAATTGAAAAAATAAAAGACTATTGAAATCTTTATTGTATCATTTTGATGTAGTCATAAAAATAGTATAGAACGCTAGATAAATCATCCGTTGGCAATCATCCGTTGGGATAATTAATGCCAACGGATAATGTAATATGTATTAAACATGCTCCACAAACTGCATATCATACAATTCTTTATAATGCCCATCTTCCAATTTCAATAACTCTTCATGTGACCCCAGTTCCTTAATCTGTCCTTTATCTAAGACCATAATTTTCGTAGCATGTCGAATAGTCGATAATCGGTGGGCAATAATAATAGACGTTCTTTTTTCAATCAAAGTTTCGATGGCATACTGGATAACGGATTCCGTTTCAGGGTCAATGGAAGAAGTGGCTTCATCTAAAATCAAAATATCTGGGTCGAAAACAAGCGCTCGGACAAATGAAATTAATTGTCGTTGCCCCATAGAGAGGGTTGCTCCACGCTCCATGACCTCATAATCATAACCACCAGGGAGCTTCATAATAAATTCATGCGCCCCAATCATTTTAGCGGCTTCGATAACTTGCTCCCTCGTAATCGTATTATCCCTTAAATTGATATTTTCTAAAACGGAACCAGAGAATAAAAAGACATCTTGCAAAACAACCGCAGCTCTTTTGCGCAAAGCCAGTAACTCATAATCTTTGATATCTACCCCATCAATAAGAATTCTACCACCATTGAGTTCATAAAAGCGATTCAAGATATTGATAATTGTTGACTTTCCTGAGCCAGTACTACCGACAATGGCTAAAGTATCACCTGCATTGACTTTAAAACTGAGGTCTTTCAAAACATATTCGTCGTCGATATAGGCAAAATCTACGTTTTCAAAAGTAATGTCTCCTTTTAAATTGGTAGGTTGAAGCGTACCCTTATTTTCAATTTGTTGGTCATTGTCTAAAACGCTAAAAACCCTATCGGCTGCGACCAATCCCATTTGTAGGGTATTAAATTTATCCGCAAGCATTCGCATCGGTCGAAACAACATGGACAAAAATATAGGAAAGGCTATCAAAGCACCTAAAGTTACATCACCGCCAATTACTCCTTTTGCACCATACCAAACCATTAAGCCTAAAGCAGCAGCAGAAATGATTTCTACCACTGGAAAAAAGACGGCATAATATAAAATAGCATTCAAGTTAGCTTGAGTATAAGCTTGATTAATGACTTTAAATTTTTCCATTTCGGATTGCTCCTGATTGAAAATTTGTACAATCCGCATACCCGTAATCCGTTCTTGCAAATAGGCGTTCATTTTAGAAATCTGGGTTCGCACTATTTGATAAGAGGCTTTTACTTTTTCTTTGAAAATGTATGTGGCAATGATTAAAAACGGCATGGTTACCAAACAAACTAAGGTCAATTTCCAACTGGTATAAAACATAATTGCCAAGACCGCAAAAAGCGTCAACAAATCAGCCAAAATAGTAATGACCCCTTGTGAGAAAACTGTGTTGATGGTTTCTATATCGTTAATGGTTCGAGTAGTAGATGTTCCAATGGGGGTATTATCGAAATATTTTAATTTTAAACTAGTAATGTGATTAAACACACTCACCCTTAAATCTTTAATAACCGATTGTCCTAACCAACTGGTGGAATAGATAAAAGCATATTGCAAGATGACATTAAGCATTAACAAGATACCTATAAGTGCCGCAATTCTAGTCATTCCCTCTATATCATATTTGAAAATATAATCATCGACCATTACTTTGATTAAATAAGGTCGAAGGGTGGAAAGGGGAGCTAACACAACTGCGAGAATACCAGCAGTAGCAAAAATACCTTTATATGGTCTTGCTAAAGCAATAACTCTAGAAAAAAGCTGGTAATCAAATTTTTGTTGTGGTTGTTGGCTCATGAAAGGGTTTGTGTATTAGGTTTTTACTGACAATCTGCAAAAATAAACACTTTTTAGGAGGGATAGTTCCAAACAGGAAGAAGATTTAGAATACTTATTACTTTCTAGGATAAAAATACTACTTTTGGCGACCAGATAATTTAAATCAAATTTAATATGAAATTTAACTTTTGCCCTACTTGCACCGCACCTCTAGCCATTAATGAAGAAAATTATTTGGGCTGTACGAGCAAAGAATGCAATTTTGTCCATTATCAAAATCCGACACCTGTGGTTGGGGCGATTGTAGAGTATGAGGACGAAACTATTGTATTGGTACAAAATGTAGGATGGCCGCCAACATGGTATGCTTTGGTGACAGGTTTCTTAGAAAAGCATGAACATCCAGCAGAAGCAGTATTGAGAGAGGTGAAAGAAGAGACTGGTTTAGATGCAGAAATTGTTTCTTTTAGAGGGCATTTTACCTTCGAACGCATGAATCAAATTATTATGATTTATCACGTCAAAGCTTCAGGTCCGATTAAGATTGATAAAGTAGAAATAGCCGATTATAAAGTGGTGCCGATTGCAAAGGCGAAGAGTTGGCCACAAGCGACAGGAATTGCTTTACAAGAGTGGTTGGTAGAACGTCGAGGGTATTAATATTTGAATAGCGAATAGAGAAGCCCTAGTTTATACAGATACAGGTGATATTTTTTAATCTATGTTGTGTGAGTGATAGGTTTGTAAATCTGTTAAGGTTTTAGCAGCCGTCAATTCATAAATTAAATAGCCAAAGACTAGAACATATTCTATACCCACCATCCACAAGTTTTCAAAATACTCACCATAACTATAATTAATGTAGGTCAAAAAGATAAGCCCTGACCATAGGATAGGAAATCTAAAACGGGTAAATACACAAAAGACAATTGGCATTGCCACATACCAAGGATGCACGGTCGCAGAACCAAATAGGTAACAACAAATGGCAAATAGCATACTAGAGAATAATGTTTGCCAGATAGGTTGTTGCTCCAAGAGGGTAATGGAGATAATTCCTAAAAAAGCAGTTATTGCCAACACAGGGCCTAGTGTACCAATAATATTATACCCTTTTATCTGAAACCCCACCCATCTAATCGCATAGTAGATACTCCCATTAAATTCAAATTTTTGAAAATAGAGATTTAGGCTGTCGCCAAAGTTGGAAAGAAAGGCACCGTTAAGTAAGGGGAGAAAAAGTAGGATTAATGTAATACCAATAATAGCAAAATAACTGATTATTTTAATCCAATTGAGTAAAAGCCAGTCCTTAACATAGATTCGATTTTTCATCAATGAAATAATAGATTTTATTATCCCAAGAGGTTTCATATTGCTAGTATATTCTCCCCCTCTGGAGGGGGGCGGGGGGCGGAGTTTTTTGGAAGTGTTTCCTCCCTCTGACTCCCTCCAAAGGGGGAGGGGCCCCGTGCTATTTTCAGCTGCTGTACTATTTGAAGAGATTTTACTGGATAACAAATTTTTATTCCTTCCTAGTCGTCTCACCAACAAAGGTAAAAACATCAATGGCAACAATTTAGACGCCACAGAAAGCGCAAAAGCAAGTGCTGAAAGTAGCCACCATTTTTTCACGACAACCAACCAAATAGCCAGTAACAAAAAGAAAATCATGGCCCCTTCAAAATGAAGATTACCCGTTATTTCTAAAATAATCAAAGGGTTGAGCGCATATAAAAGCACATTTTTTGCAGGCAATTTAAAATAGCAGAGTAGGCGAATTATTAAAAAGATACTTCCCACTTCAAAGGTAAAAAGAAAGCTTTTCATCACTAAACTACTTCCCCAAATACTATTCGGAAAAAGCCAAGTAGCTATTGCAAAGATAATTTGATTAACAGGTGGATAAATAGTAAAGTAATTGGGGGAATTAAGCTGTTGATAAAGTTCTGGAGTCAATCCAGCTACTTTTATATCCTGCTCGATATAATAAGAAGGTAGATAGTCAAAAGGATTAACTCCTTGCGTAATCAGCCGACCATCCCATATGAAACGATATAAATCATCAGAGAAATTGGGAATGGTAAAAACGAGGAGTAGTCTAAGCAATATACTCAATCCAATAAAAAAGGCGATTGTTTTTTTGGTGGTAGTAAATTGGTAGATACCTAAATAGAAAAAGAAAAAAATGCTGTACAAGCAGATAAGTTGGGGGAAATCATTGCGGGGCGTTTGATAGCCTATGCCATAAACCAAACCTATCAATAATAGGCCAATTCCAATTTTTAAAAATAAATCTTTCATGAGTTCCTAACCTAATCGTCTATTATTTTTGAACAAGACGCTTGGTTACCGCAAATTCAAATGGCGAATAGAGTAGTAAAAAATGGTCCCGAAACCTGCCATCAATAATATATGATAAGCTAAGAAAGCTGTTTCTTGCATTTGCCAACCAATGATAACAGCAAATAAGAAATATATAGCTAATAAACCTTCAAAAATAGTAGTCCAAGAGATATTAGATTGAAAATATTTTTGTTTGCGAAAAGTATCTTTAATTCCGTTGATATTAAATTTGGGGGTTCTAACAAATGGAGATTCTTTTCCCCACCAACCCTGAATAACAGCGATGGTATTATGCAAAGAAAGACCCATAGATAATGCTAAAAACACAGGAAATAGAAAGATAAACTTAGTGACTTTTCGAAAATAGGATTCGTCTTTTAATTCTGCAGAAACATTCGCTACATAATAAACAGAAATAACGGCCAGTAAACCAACTAGAAAAATACCAAAGTAGCGCGTATCAAAACCAATTTCTTGCATGGCAAATAACAAAGGCACACTGAAAACACCAGCAATAAAGACAAATATAAAGATAGTACTTCCTAATAAGTGTCCAGTGGCATGGAATTTTTGACCAAATCTCAAGTCAGATTGCCAGATAGTGGGCAGCATTTTTTTCGCAGTCTCCGCACCGCCTTTCATCCATCTAAATTGTTGAGATTTCAGGCCATTCATTTCGGCTGGTAACTCAGCAGGAGAGCCAAACTTTTCTAAGAATATAATTTCCCAACCTTTTAATTGTGCTCGGTAACTAAGGTCTAAATCTTCTGTCAAGGTATCTGCTTCCCAACCACCTGCACTAGCGATGGTTTCTTTTCGCCATACGCCCGCCGTACCATTAAATTGCAGTAAATAATTACCAGATTTTCGACCTTGTTGTTCTATGGTAAAATGAACATTTAATTGCATGGCTTGCAACTTGGTCAACATGGAATAGTCTTGGTTGATATGTTCCCAACGGGTTTGGACAACCCCAATTTTAGGATTTTGAAAATAGGGAATGGTTTTAATTAAAAAGTCTCTATTGGGTAAAAAGTCCGCGTCGAAGATGGCGATGAAATCTCCTTTAGCTTGCCGGGTCGCTTCTTTTAATGCACCTGCTTTGTAACCTGTTCTATCTGTTCTGCAAATTTGGTCGATTTGAAAACCTTGAGCTTTATAAAAGGCTACTTTCTTTTTGACGATTTCTAGGGTTTCATCCGTCGAGTCATCAAGGATATGAATTTCAAATTTATCTTTAGGATAGTTAAACTCCGTGACTCGGTCGATTAATCTTTCGATGACATATAATTCGTTATAAATAGGTAATTGTATGGTGACAAAAGGTAAATCGGCAGAAGCTACTTTTTTATTGACTATAGGGGTTAAGTTTAAAGCATGTCCTCTACGATATTTATACAACAAGTGTAATTGCAGCAAGCAATAACTTGTTATGTAGAATAGTGCTACACAGTAAATACCTAAAATCGTATAAGCCAATATGGACATTTATTTAACAAGTTTTTAGTTATTCAAATCATTTTCCTATTGCCGAGAAAGTCTAACCTACCCAAAGTAACTACTATTCAAGTTAAAAGATTTTATAGGACGTGTTTAAGTAGACTAAATGTTCTAGAAGTGACTATTTGCGACGTTATAATAATTTAAAAATCGTCCACAAGATTTTATGCCCAGCCAAAATGGTCCCTTTTAAAGTTCCAGATACTTTAGAAACACCAATTCTTTTTCGATAAGTCATAGCAACTTCCGTACATTTGAGTTTATGTTTAGCTGCTTTGACTTGCATTTCTACGGTCCACCCAAAAGTTTTGTCTTTCATATCAATAGCCATTAATTGACTCCATTTTATTGCTCTAAAAGGACCTAAATCGGTAAAGTTATAATTATAAAACAGTCGAATTAAGTTAGTCGCTAGCCAATTGCCAAAAATCTGTTGAGGCATCATAGCTCCCGATTCCATATTGCCCAAAGCTCTGGACCCAATGACCATATCCATATTATTGTCAAGGATAGGCGCCACTAATTTGGTCATTTCTTCTGGATGGTCCGAATAATCACCATCTAAGAAAACGACGATATCAGGTTGTTCCTTTTGTGGTTTAGCTTTAATATGAGCGATTCCTTTCAGGCAGGCATTGCCATATCCTTTTAGAGGTTGGTCTACTACAGTTGCACCATTTTGCAAAGCTACAGATTTCGTATTATCGGTACTAGCGTTGTTGCAGACAATGACTTCACGAACCAATGCTTTAGGAATATCTCTAAGGACATTGCCAATGGAATCTTGTTCGTTATAAGCGGGAATGATAACATCAATAATTGCTGGCATAAAATTTATGTAGCACAGTGCCGATAGCTATACGGCATTGTTCTGTAGCATGAATACTTTAAGACTTACAAAAATAGCGCAAAACTAGTTACAATTTTTGTATCAATTAGGACAATATAGTCGCTATTTAATAATTCCCGTTAATCCGTGTTGTATTTATACGTTATAAACTAACTTTGCGTTTATTATCTCGTTGGAATAGATAATTAAACAGATAGATTAAGATTTATAAACAGTACATGAAAAAAATATTATTTTTTACCCTAATTGCAGCCTTCTATATTTTAGTTTCTTGTAATAAAGAAGAAGATTTCTTGTTGGATAGTTCAGCGGAATTAACTTTTTCTGTAGATACTTTGCGTTTTGATACCGTTTTTACGGAATTGGGGTCAGCGACACGGATTTTAAAAATTTATAATCCTAATGACCAGCCAGTTAGTGTTAACAAAATTGCACTAGAAAAAGGGAATGCGTCTTCGTTTAGAATCAATGTAGATGGGGTTCCGACGAATGAAGCTACGAATGTAGAAATTGCAGCAAATGATAGCCTCTATATATTCGCAGAAGTAACCGTAGACCCAGACAATCCTTTATCTATCAGTCCATATGTGATAGGAGAGAAATTACTAGTGGAATTGAATGGAGTTGAGCGAACGGTATGTTTAGAAGCTTGGGGACAAAATGCTAACTATATTCCAGACCGATTTAGTTCAGGAGGAGGAGCGTTTATCACTTGTGATATGGGGGAAGTATCTTTTAATGACCCCAAGCCATATGTGATTTATGGTGCTTTATTTGTGGACAGTTGTACCTTAAATATTCCAGCGGGAACAGAAATATATGTCCATGGAGGCATCGTTCGAACAGGAATTTTAGGCGAAGTTTATAATGATGGATATATAATCGCTTTACCAAATGGTCGATTAGCAATAGAAGGAACAGCGGAAGCACCTGTAACGATTCAAGGTGACCGATTAGAAGAATCGTTTCAAGATGTGCCGGGACAATGGGGCGGGATTTGGTTAACGAGAGCTAGTAGAGGGCATAAAATTGAGCATACCATTATTAAAAATGCACGATTTGGAATGATTGTCGATTCTTCGGCAACCTTGATTATTGAAAATTCACAGATACTCAATGCGATAAGTAGTGGACTCATTGGTTTTCATTCGAGAATAAAGGCGGAGAATTGCCTATTTGCAAGCAACGGTGGAAATGCGGCACAACTAGTTTATGGAGGTAGTTATGACTTTACTTATTGCACTTTAGCAAGTTATGGGGTAGATAATGCTGCTTTATTTATGAGTAATGTTAGATGTACCGATGAGTTACAATTATGTGCCACTCGGCTAGCCAATGATATGAAAGCCCAATTTAAAAACTCCATTATTTTTGGGTCTAGGTCAGATGAAATAGAATTCCAAAATTTTGATGATGCAGCATTTGATTATAACTTTGAAAATTGCATTGTCAAAGTGGACGATTTGGTAGGGGAAGATGATACCCCTGATTTTTTTGACAATTGTATTCCCTGTCAACCAAGTCAAGGCGAAAGGAATAGCATCTTGTTTGTAGACCCAAGTGAGGATAATTATATGTTAGACTCCTTGTCCATAGCAGATGGTTTTGCCGAACCATTATTTAATGTAAAAACAGATATACTAGGCATAGCGAGGGATGCAAACATGCCAGATGCAGGATGCTTTGAAAGGGTAGAGTAAGTATGTATAATTGTAGCTTGAGCATTCCTGCTCGAGTCATCTAATTATGCATGTTCGAACAAGAATGTTCAAGCTACGGTTTTTCTAATCTTTACGCTAAAAAAGAATAACTTGAAAATAGATTACAGAATAAGTGTACTTGGTTGTGGTTGGTTGGGCCTTCCGTTGGCGAAAAGACTAATAGAATTAGGGCATATCGTCAAAGGGTCAACGACTAGTGCAAAAAAGATATCGATACTCCACAAAAATAAAATTGACCCTTTTTTAATTGAAGTTCAAAAGAAAATAAAGGGGACCAATCTTCAACATTTTTTCAATAGTGGTATACTTATAATCAATATCCCTCCTGGGCGAAAACGTAGAGATGTAGCTCGTTCTCATCCACGTCAAGTCGCCGCTATTATTGAAAAAGCTTTATTACATGGTACTAAAAGAATCATATTCGTCAGCTCGACAAGTGTCTATGGCAATGTCAATAGGGTAGTGACCGAATCGGATGACCCTCGACCAGAAACTGCATCAGGAGAAGCATTAGTCGCAGCAGAAGAAATGTTGATGCGGCAAGAAGATTTGGAAACGACGATTGTTCGTTTTGGTGGATTAGTAGGAGACGACCGAAAAGCGGGGCGTTTTTTAGCAGGAAAGACGGATGTTAAAAATGGCGATGCTCCAGTGAATATGATTCATCGAGCAGATTGTATTGAGGTAATTGCCCAAATAATCGCCCAAGATAGTTGGGGCGATATTTTTAATGTTTGTGCCGACGAACACCCCACTCGAAAAGCATTCTATACCGCACAAGCCAAAAAACAAGGATTTGAAGCCCCCATTTTTTCAGCAACAGAAGCCTTAGTCTCCTTTAAAGAAGTATCGAATTATAAAGTGAAGCAAGTGTTGAATTATGAGTTTTTAAAACCTGACCCAATGGAATTTTAATTCCGTAGAGGCAACCCTTATGATTGCTCTCGACTAAAACAACTATAAGAGATTGACCATACAAACAAATCTCTTGAGAACTCCTTAACATTTGTCCGAAATAGTTTTAAGATTTTCCAAAAGTTATTCATCCTACTTTGATTCCTCTTAAATTTTACTAATTTGTGAGCTTATTGTAATTCGCCTATTCTATGCCCGATATTGACGAAAAGGAAATATTAAAACTGTTAAAAGCAGATGACCCTGGAACTGTAAAGCAATTGTTTTACCAGTTCTATCCTTTTTTGTGCAATGCCGTTTTTAGAATTTTGAAAGATAAAGCATTAGCAGAAGATTTGGCACAAGACACCTTTTTTAAGTTTTGGGAAAAGCGACAGACCATTAATATTCAGACCTCTCTAAAGGCGTACCTTCGACGCATGGCTGTGAATGAAGCCTTATATTACCTAAGAAAAAATAAGAAATTTCAAAAAGATGAAGGGGTGGAACCAAGTGATTTGGGTGTTGCAACGGAAACGGTAGAGGAACAATTACTATATCAAGAATTAGAAGAAAAGATTGGTGCGGCGATTAAAACTTTACCACCTCGTTGTCAAGAAGTTTTTCGATTGAGTCGTTTTGAAGATTTGAGTTATAAAGAAATTGCCACAAAGTTAGAAATCTCTATTAAGACCGTGGAGAATCAAATGGGGAAAGCCTTAAAAATATTACGAGCAGCCTTGAAAGAGTATATGCACTTTTTTCTTTTCTAAACGATAAAGGGTGAATTGCTCTTTAGACATACTCTTAATACAAAATGTACGTATTTGTTTGACGAATTCATCATTTACCATTTATCATTCATCATTTAAATTATTTTCCTGCCTCCTGCTTTATATAGCTTTTCAAATCTTCCAACTGCTGAATACTCATTCTTTCCTTCGTGTACTGCGGCATATACGCCTTTTTTCCAGCAGTAGGGGAAGTACCCCAACGGCTAACTTGGTAAGCAGAGTACCGACTATATTTACTAAAGTGCTTGTCCAAATGGTCAAAAGATAATTGGGTGTCATCCAGTTTATAAAAAGAGTAGCGTTCGTCTTCGTGGCAATGTTTACAACTTAAATCATAGACTAATTTTCCATTAGCAGGATTTCCTGTAATATTAGCAGCACCTGCTTTTCTGTTTTCAGGAGGTGCAATAAAAGTAGCTGGAGAACCTTGTAAATATTTAGTAGTCAATAAATCAATTGCCTTTTCTTGATTGGTGTTATTGTCAACTGCTGCTGTTAATGTCTCATATTCTGCATCTGAAACTGCTAAATCATCCATTGTCAATTCCAAGGTCCACAAGTAGGCTAAGATAGATTCCACTTCCCAATGCTTTAATTTTCGACCTTGTGCACATTCGACTGCACATAATTGGATAGCTTCTCTAATGTCATTTCTAGCATTATTCACCAATTCACCATATTTTTTATAATAATCTCCATTGTAAAAACTTGTTCTATTGACTGCGCCATACATCGTTGTTCCTTGTAAAAATGGAATGTCTTTATCCGCAGCGTATTCTAATCTAGCTTGTGGGTCAGAGATACTTAAATTAGGGTCTTCTTTAACGGTATTGTGGCAAGAAGTACAGACAAAGTGCTTACTTTGTTTCTTAGATTTTTTGCCTTTAGGGCTTTCTGAAAACCCCTCAAAGAATAGCTTTTTACCATTTTCAACAGAAACCCCTTTTAAGCCCGCGTTAACTTGATGGGTAATAGATTTATCACCTAATTTCTTCAATACCTCTGCTACAGGCGTTTCTTTAGTAACACTAGCTTTATCCCCTTTTATAAACAAAAAAGGAAATAGAAATATCGAAAATAATATAATTGAGTACTTCATAAAATTAAAGTTAGTTTGCCTTCTAAAATCAGACTTGTTGATAATCTCTTAATCATAAACTCCTTTTTCTAATCTCGACCCAATCTCATATTACAAGCCTTAGAACACGACCTAGAACAAGTCCCAAAAGTACGACCTACACACTCCGATTTTAATCGGAGTAAAAAATCCTGAGCCATCCCACCCACTTCGTGGTTCTCTCACTTAAATGTCCATCGGACATTTACCCTTCGGGCTCGTTCGTTCCTGTTATAGATTGAAAACCCTAGACACTGTAAAGCCAAGTCGTACATCTCCATTCCCCCAAGTTGCTTGATTATTTGGAATATAATCGGTTTCAGAAATGCCTCTTGCATTGGTGAAGTTAATCTGAAAAACGTGTCCACCTGTATCAATTTCTAATCCAATTCCAATAGCAGGTTTAGCGTCGGTATCTCCAAAAGGAAAAGTGCCGTCAGCAATAATCCCCATCACTTTAGTCAATTGATATCGAATAGCCCCACCAAGGCTGATGGTGCTGTTTTGTTCATCAAAGGCGACTACATTTCTGTGTATGTAAGAAGGAATGACTTGTAGCGAAAGTTTATCAGAAAATTTCCGTGCCAATAAAAGTTGACCACCAAGAATAAACCTATGAGAGAATTTTCTAAAATTGTTTAACACAAATTCACTGCTAGCATCTTTTTGCATCGTAGAGGTCGTCCAAATCCCTAATGCAGTAGCGGTAATAGGACTTCCAGTATCGGATTGTTTTAAAAAGCGATATTTGACAGAGGTATTGACCAACTGAGTCAACGGCCCTGCACCTTTAGTTCTGTGTAAACCTACGTTTAAATCATCGGTGATTCCATAATCTACGCCAATCATCACATCCTGAGCCGATTCTAAGCCATAAAGGGTGTTCCAGCCACCTTTTAAATTACCAAAGCGGTGTCCAATTCGTAAGTCTAGTTTACGTTTTTGTAGGGTCTCTACCGAATGAGTATTAATGACTCTGGTATCTTTAAAAGTTCTACGCACAAATTCTTGGCTAAACGAAAGCGTCGCAAAACATAAAAATAGAAACGTGGCTATAAGTCGATTCATGTATTTTATTTTAAATATCTACGGTTTAATTTACTTTAGGAACTTTGACCAGGGATATAATTCGTAGTTTTTTTTAATAAATAAAGACTATTATTCTTCAGGGTATCCCGCTTCAATCCAACAAGAGACGATATCAAATTCTTCTTGTGTTAAATCTTTAGGACCGGGGTTGGTGGGCCAGTTAGGGGGCATACCTATATCGGGGTCATTCCGAAAGTCTACAACAAATCGCTTAAATTCTCTTTCGGTTAAGAAAGGCTCTAAACTATTATAAGAAGTATAATTTCCTGGTGCTTGTGTCCCTTGACGGTGACATCCAGGAATCGCACAATTGGTATCGATAATATCTTTTATTTGAAGGTTATAACTCACCTTTAAGGTATCACAGAGTTCGGGTGGTTCTGGTTCAGGTAACTTATCAGTCGTACAGGCTGTTGGTAATAACAGTAAACCTATAAGAATAAATAGACAACCTAAAAGTATATTTTTAGACATAGGAATATTTTTTGAGGTGCAAAACTCTTATTTTAAAATCTCACATACAATAAGAATACAATATTTAAGTAAAAAAGGCTGCGAAAAATTATTTCTTTTAGAGAGATTTAAACCAATTTTATAGAGAAAGGTAACCTTGCATACATTTCATCAAGCACTTTTCTTAGTTCATTTATAGAGATTTTAAGAAAAAAGGACGGTTTAGTTGCGGAGAAATATAATTTTAATTGGGCTTTTTAATCATTTGGTTGGTTTTGCAAGATAATTTAAGCCATTTGAACTTTCCGTTAAAATGATTGTATTTATTTTAGGAAAAAACCAGTAATTTTGCATAAACAGGAAAAGCCTGTATTAAGGAACTTGTGAAGAATAAGTTCCTAATTAAAATAAATTAAAACTTAGAAATATGTATCCAGCACATTTAGTAGCGCCAATGTCAAAAGATTTGACAGATTTTGGATTTGAAGGATTAACCACTCCAGAAGCAGTAATAAGTGAATTAGACAAAAAAGAAGGCACGCTATTATTAGTTGTAAATTCTGTTTGTGGTTGTGCAGCAGCGAATGCGCGTCCAGCAGCAAAGATTGCTATGCAACATGATAAAAAGCCAGCAAAAGCAGCAACTGTTTTTGCAGGAGTTGACAAAGAGGCAACAGAGAAAGCAAGAGAATATTTATTACCATATCCTCCATCTTCTCCATCTATTGCATTATTCAAAGATGGTCAACTGGTACATTTCATTGAAAGACATCATATTGAAGGTCGTTCAGCGGATATGATTGCACAGAATTTGAAGATGGCATTTGACCATTACTGTTAATCTATTGATTATTTAGCTCGTTTTAGAGCATATTAGATATGCCAACTCTCAAGCTAGGAGTATATTTTTTAATAGTAAGCGCATAGTTGATTCGATGGATTTTCATAGAAATAAACTAACCGTTTACTTTTAATTGTTTACTACCAACTAAAAGAGTTGGCATATCTTTTTTATCCTCATTTTATGCTTTTTATTGTTCCTACGCCTATTGGCAATTTAGAAGATATTACTTTTCGAGCCGTTAGGATATTGAAGGAAGTTAGTCTCATACTAGCAGAAGATACTAGAACCTCTAAAAAGCTTTTAAATCATTATGAGATTGAGACCCCACTGCGGTCACATCATGCACATAATGAGCACCATACCACTCCAGAGATAATTAAATTATTAAAGACGGGTCAAGACATAGCTTTAATTTCAGATGCAGGGACACCAGGTATTTCTGACCCTGGATTTTTATTAGCGAGAGCTTGTCATGAAAATGAGCTTAAGGTAGAATGTTTACCAGGTGCTACGGCTTTTGTACCTGCTTTGGTTGCTTCTGGACTACCATGTGATAAATTTCATTTTGAAGGATTTTTACCTCATAAAAAAGGTCGAAAAACTAGATTAGATTATTTAACTACCTTATCTTATACCTTTGTATTATATGAATCTCCTCATCGACTGGTGAAATGCTTAAAGCAATTAGCAGAACATTGTGGAGGTGACCGCATTGCTTGTGTCTGCCGAGAATTGACCAAAATGCACGAAGAAATAGTCCCTGATACTTTAGATAATTTGATTAAATATTATGATGTAGAGAAAAAAGTAAGGGGAGAAATCGTTTTGATTGTCAAGGGAGCAGCAATAGTTAATGAGAAAAAGCGAGATAAATATAAAAAAGACATTGATAGTGCATAAGTATTCTTGAAAAAATGAATTTACCAATTTTGGTAAATTCATTTTTCATCATCACTAAAGCAAAAAATACCTTTTGAACAATCAATCACATACACCCGACAATAAATCTAGTGGAATAATCGGTAGCGTACTGGAATTATTCAGACGTCCTTTTCCAGTGATGGACGATTGGGAAATGCGTTGGTTAGTGATTGGGTTTCATGGATTATTTACGGCTGTTTTCCTTATTTTTCTAAAACCTTTTCCTAGTACGTTTAATTACGAAAATGTATTTATCACTGCGGGTTATGGAGTAGTAGTGAGTTTGATTTTGGCAATTAATCATTTTTTGATTAACAAAATCTTACCCATTGATGTCAAAAAATGGACGATAGGTAAATCAATTTTATCGACCTTACACGACATTGTTTCTTTGACTATTTGGGTATTTGTCTATAATAATATTTGGAATGATTTTGAAAACTTCACTTGGGCTAAATTTTTCTACGTTGGATGGATTACCTTAGTCTTGGCAATTATTCCAGTTATGATTAGTACTATTTTGTTGGAAAATTGGCTATTGAGAAGGAACTTGCGTAAAGCCAGTTTATTACAACAATCCATTGATACAGCAACGGCAAGCGCTCCTACAATGGCATCCGCTCCGACAGAAGATATTCTAACCTTATATGCAGAAAATGAAAGTGAGTGGATAAAATTAAGACCTGCTCAATTGGTCTATTTAGAAAGTGCCGATAATTATGTGAGTATTTTTTATAAAGAAAAGGACCAAATTCAGAAAAAGCTTTTACGGTCTACCTTGACCAAAATACAAGAACAAATCAAACCTACCTATATTCAGCGCTGCCATCGGTCCTATATGTTAAATTTGCAGCAGATTAAGTACGTAGAAGGAAACAGTAGAGGATTGCAGTTACAATTATTAGATTTTGATAAAATTATTCCAGTCTCTAGAAAGTACGTGAAAGAGATATTGTCTCAAATAGAAAACGAGAAATAATTATTATTGGAGAGTTGTAAATGATAAGTTGTAAGTAGATATACCACTTACAACTCACCATTTACCACTATCAATTATCCATCAGTACTTAGGATTTTAATTTCCACCCGTTGATTTTTTCTTCTACCGCCAGTCGTATTATTAGAGGCAATAGGCTTAGTTTTTCCGTATCCTTTATAATTTAATTGTTTTTTAGGAATACCTTTATTTTCTAAATAAGTGGCTACTTCTTTAGCTCTAGCAGTAGACAACTTATTACAATAGTCATCATCACAAAGACCGCTTGTATGTCCACCTATTTCTACAACCACTTCTTTGTTTTCTTTAAGAAAGTCATAAATTTCGTCCAAGCGAGAATGAGCGGAGGTATTTAGTGCTGCATCATTCATTTTGAAGGATAAAGAACTAATTTTAATGATTTGCCCTTCTGTAATATCCGCCCTTGAAAATCCTTCTATTTTGGGGTTTTTCTTTGGTGGCGTAGAGGGTATCACCTTAGGTTTTACGGGTGCTTCATACACTTGGGGTTGAGCAGGTGGTTCTTGATAAGCAACTATCTCTTGTGGTTCATAAATAAGGATGGCACTATCCTCACTTTTTCCAGCGGCATTGGTCGTCTGAAAAATAATTCGATTATTTCCTTTCTTTAGTCGTTGAATTTTTCCTGCGATTATTCCAGTTTCGGGGTTGAAAGAAAAGTCGGTGCTAGGCGTGCCATTTATTTTAAAAATAATATTTAGTTTTTCACTGATATTTTTCACTTGAGCTTTTATGGTCAATTTTTGATTATTAATGACAATAGGTTGGTCATTCGGCTTCAAGAATTCTACTTCTGATATTTTAGCCAAAACAGGTGTCTCATCACAAGGGATAGGGACTATATCAGAGGCGTTGTCCACTAAGATATTACCATTGTAAGGGAATAAAACGGGCGTTTTATAAAAGGCTTCTAAAGTGATATGCGTATGCGTTTGCTTAGGTTCAAATTTGAACATATATGGTTGCCAGGAAGTATTAGAGACCAAGGGGGACTCACCTAATTGTTCTTTTTTGCTGCAATGTCCATCTCCGCCCCAAATAATTAATTTGATGGGTTGAACATAGTTCGCTCGAATACCTGTTTCTCGACTTAAACTAACATATAGTTCAGAACGAGAAAGGTTGATGCTAAAGCTGTAGCAAGTACCTCTTTGGATAGGCGCACTAAGTTGCTGAGAAACGCGCTCCCAAGTATCATTATCTCGAACCACCATACCTAGATAAGTATTACCATCACTAGGATATTTAACCACCTCAAAAGTACCACTAGGATGGGTATCAGGAGCAGATTCTCCTGGGAATCCACAATCTCTCCAACCTGTAGGCACTCTTTCAGCCCGTGGATAATCTTCAAAAGAAGGATTGATTAATCGAATAGCATCCGTTTGTCCGTTAAGTACATTATTAACAGAAAAGAAGCATACTATAAAAGTAAAAAAGAAAAGTCGGGTCATCATAAACGACTAATGTTTGTTAAGTCAATATTTCTAAGGAATGAAATAGAAATAACTGCTATAATATTGAATGAGTATTTTTTGTTTTAAGCAAGGCATGAATTCGTAAAACGAATGAACCGTTTACGGATGGGATGCCTTCACCATAGCCACCGCTATGGCGTCCCGATAGCTATCGGAATTTCAACGATGCATAAAGCAAAAAAGACCAGTCAAGATGTAGCAATTATATTTATTACATTCCTAAAACGTCTAAAATAAGGGATTTTGTCTTAATCGAGGAAAAAAAAAGGGAGAAAAGTGTAAAATTTAATAGGTTCTTAAGGATAATAGGAGTGAGTAGGGAAAATATGGAAGTATATCGACGAGCTAGTTAAGTTAGAAACCTTCATTTTACTTTATGAGATACGCCATAAAAAAATCGGTATTGAACGAATTCAACACCGATTTTGTGCCCGGAGCGGGACTCGAACCCGCACGTACGTAGTACACATGTCCCTCAAACATGCCTGTCTACCAATTTCAGCACCCGGGCGAATGGTTGATTGACCCGCCCGCATGACACAGTCGGGCTGGTTATTAATTATTGACAAGAGTCAGTAATTAATAACCAATAATCAACTATCTTCTTCTATCGTCACGACGTCGGTCGTCTCTTCTTCTATCATCTCTTCTATCGCCATCTCTACCGCCTTCTCTCGGAGGTGGCATTCCTTCTGGACGTGGCATCAAGGCTTTTCTGGATAAACGGTACTTACCAGTACGTGGGTCAATACCGATTAACTTTACTTTTACAGGGTCCCCTTCTTTGAAGACGTCCTCTACTTTATCGATTCGAGTATGAGAAATTTCAGAAACGTGCAATAAGCCACTCTTTCCAAAGAAATCAACAAATACACCGTAAGGCATAACTGTTTTAACCACAGCATCGAATTCATCTCCTTCAGAAGGTACGTATGTGATTTCGTTCACTCGCTTCAAAGCCGCATCAATCGATGCTTTATCGTTACTTGCGATACTAACATGTCCTTTACCGTCTTTTTCTTCGATGTTAATGGTTGTTCCAGTAACTTCTTGGATTTCCTGAATGATTTTACCACCAGGTCCAATTAACGCACCGATAAAGCTCTTATCAATCACAACTTCTACAATTCTTGGAGCGTGGTCTTTATAATCTGCATTAGGCGCGCTAAGCGATTTACCCATCTCACCTAAGATATGTAAACGAGCTGCTTTTGCTTGCTCTAAAGCTTGTTCTAATAATTCGTATGGAAGGCCATCAATTTTGATGTCCATTTGACAAGCACAGATACCTTTCTCTGTTCCTGTTAATTTGAAATCCATATCTCCCAAAGCATCCTCATCACCTAAAATATCTGTTAAGATAGCATTACGCTTACCGTCAGAAATCATACCCATAGCAATACCAGAAACTGGTGCAGTAATCGGTACACCACCGTCCATTAGTGCCAGCGCACCCGCACAAACAGTTGCCATAGAAGAAGAACCATTAGATTCCAAAATATCAGAAACTAAACGAACCGTATATGGAAAATCCTTAGGCATCACGCGCTTCAAAGAACGTCCTGCTAAGTTAGCGTGACCAACTTCTCTACGTCCAGGGCCTCTCATTGGCTTGGTTTCACCTACAGAGTAAGCAGGAAAATTATAGTGCAAGATGAATTTTTCGTATCCTGTTAACATCGCTGTGTCAACCATCAACTTATCTAACTTTGTACCCAAAGTCAAAGAAGTTAACGCCTGCGTTTCTCCTCTATTAAAAATAGCAGAACCGTGAGCAGCAGGTAAATAATCTACTTCTGTCCAGATAGGTCTTACTTGGTCCAATTTTCTACCGTCCAAACGGATAGATTCGGCCATCACCATTTCACGGATGATTTCCTTTTGGATTTTATTATAATAGTCTTTAGCCATGCTACCGTGCTCTTCCATCCATTCTTCGCCTTCTTGTTCGGTAAGGTCTTCGACTAATTTTTCTTTAACAGCTTTGAATTGCTTCTTTCTTTCTGCTTTGCTTAAAGCACCTTTGGCAACCGCATAAATGCCATCCTTAGTCAATGCTTTAACTTTTTCCTTAATGCTGTCATCCTCTGCAGGCAATTCAACTTCTCTTTTGGTAGCCTTATCACCTACCAATTTAGCCAAAGCTAATTGCGCTTCACATTGTACCTTAATGGCATCATGACCAATTTTAATAGCTTCTACTAATTCAGCTTCAGAACACTCATCTGCTTCTCCTTCTACCATCATTACGTTGTCCATAGTGGCTGCAACAATAACGTCTAAGGTTGCTTTTTCCATAGCAGAACGACTAGGATTAACGACATATTCACCATCAATCTTACCGACTCTTACTTCAGACAAAACCTCAGAGATAGGAATATCAGAAACAGCCATAGCTGCAGAAGCTGCTAAAGCTGCATAAGCATCAGGTAATTCCTCTAATTCACCAGAGATAAGGTTAATAATAATTTGGGTATCGAACATATATCCTTTAGGGAAAAGCGGTCTAATCGCTCTATCCACTAAACGAGAGGTTAGAATTTCGTAATCAGATAATCTAGTTTCTCTTCTGAAGAAGTTACCCGGAATTCTACCAGCAGCGGCATATTTCTCTTGATAATCAACAGAAAGCGGGAAGAAACTTTGTCCTTCTCTCATTTGTCTAGTAGAGACAGCGGAGCAGAACAACATTGTTTTTCCAACTTTGACAACAACAGAGCCATCGGCTTGTGTTGCTAATTTTCCTGTTTCGATAGTGACTTCACGCCCGTCAGGTAGGTTGAAAGACGTACTAATTCCAGTTTGTAAACCCATATTTAAGGTTATTAGTTTTTTCTAACTTAGGCTAAGAATCCTTTTGGGGTAAAATTTAAGTTCTACAAACAAAAAGATGGGAACCGATTAGATGATTTCAATAACAATGTCAATAAATAATTTCTAATTTATCTTAACCCAAAAAGTTAAGTGAGCTAGTTTTGATTGAAATTGAAATTGTTGTGAATGATATTTATAGGAAGGACTCTTGAGTTAATGAATTGGAAATGATTTCTAGGATTTGGTTTTGTTGAAATCGTTAAAAAAGGTTTTTCCAATTGATGAACTTTAAGACTTCCGTTTAAAATAGCAACTTTTTGCCCTGTTGCCTAAATTTAATTTTTCAATGTGCCGCGATGGAAGTCCAATAATACTCTTAGAACACTTTGTTCCTTATTGTTTTTCCTGTCTTAAGTCTGTGGAGTTTACGAAATCAAACGAAAGAGTGTTTCGACGATACGAAACACTCTTTCTATTGATTGAATTACTTTCTGATACCTAACTTTTCGATTAAAGAACGGTATTTAGTAATGTCTTTCTTTGCAAGGTATTGCAATAATCTTCTTCTCTTACCTACTAAACCTAACAAAGTTCGACGACAAGCGTGGTCTTTGTGATTAGTTTGTAAGTGTTCAGACAAACTTTTAATTCTGTAAGTAAACAATGCAACTTGTCCTTCTACAGAACCAGTATTGTTTGATGCTCCACCAAATTCAGCGAAGATTTCTTCTTTTTTCTCTTTCGATAAGTAAACTGCCATTTATTTAATTTAAATAGTTACCAATGTAATTAATCATATTAGATCAATTTTTAGCGCTGCAAAGGTAGGTATTTTAAATGTTTTGTGAAAGGGGGGAAGAAATATAAATCAATGTGTTGTTTTTGAAAACAAATTTGACGAAGAACTAGTTAATATTTAGCTAGTTTTGTAGGGAGAACAGGCATTATTAATTGAAGGTTAACTAAAATCATGGACAATCTTTTCTGTACTAAATTTTGATTAGCCTAACAATATGTACTTAGAACCATTTTAACTATGTCGAAAAAAGCAAATCCAATCATTCAATCGTGGAAAATCAATGCCAAAAAATGGATTAAGACTATTGAAAATAGTGAAATTGAAAGTCGACAATTAATTACCAATACCGCTATTTTAAATAATGTCCTAAAGCGAAATCCCAAATCGGTATTAGACATTGGCTGCGGAGAAGGATGGCTAGTGAATACTTTAGTAAAGCATGGCATAGCGGCAATAGGTATAGATGCGATTCCTACGTTAATCAAAAACGCTAAAAATAAAGGCAAAGGAAAGTTTAAAGTGATGACCTACGAGGCATTGACCAAAGGAGCTCCTTTAAAACAAGCGCCATTTGATATCATCAGCATTAATTTTGCGCTTTTTGAAAATAGAAAGACGGCACAGTTAATTAAAAAATTGCCTAGCTACTTATCCGACGATGATGGTCAAATAATTATTCAGACCCTACATCCTTTTAGCATAGCAACGGATAAGCGGTATGAAAGTGCTTGGCGCAAAAATAGTTGGGAAGGATTGAAAAGAAATTTTAAACAACCGCATAAATGGTATTTCAGAACCCTCGAAGATTGGATTAAATTATTTAGAAAAGCCAAATTAAATTTAGTGGAGTTGCAAGAACCACTTCACCCCAAAACGGGGCGACCTGCTTCTATTGTTTTTGTGTTGGGGAAATAGCGTTTTTGTAGTGGTTCCAAATCATACATCTTACCTGCCTGTCCGGCAGGCAGGCATCAGAATTCATACATCATAAATCCATCACGTTTTAAATTAGATAGATGTATGATATATGATGTATGAACTATGATTTATGATTCCATCGCTGTTTAGAAATCCTATCTCAAACATGGAACAGCGGACCCTTTATACTTAACAACCCTAGTAAGCCTTCCCTCTAATTTCCTCCACCTCCTTAACTGTCTTAGGAATAGACTCCCCTAAAATTCGTTGTTTTTTAGCAGTTATCAGTACATTATCTTCAATTCGGATACCGCCAAAATTGCGATAAGCTTTTAATTTTTTATAATTAATGAACTCCGAAAATTTCTTTTCACTTTGCCATCTATCAATCAATTCTGGAATAAAATAAAGCCCAGGTTCAACGGTAATGACATTGCCTGCTTCTAAAGCTTTGCCTAAGCGCAAAGACCGTAAACCAAACTGACTGCTACGTTTCACAGTATCCGAATAACCGACCAAATCTTCCCCTAAATCCTCCATGTCATGTACATCTAAACCAATCATGTGCCCTAAACCATGCGGAAAGAATAGCGCATGTGCGCCTGCTTGTACGGCAGCCTCCGTATCTCCTTTCATAATGCCCAGAGCTTTTAAGCCCTCTGTCTTAATTCGGGCAGCCATCAAATGAACATCTTTATATAAAGTACCAGCTTTAGAAGCTTTGATGCATTGTACATTAGCTTCTAAAACGATTTGATAGATTTCTTTTTGTTGAGCAGTAAATTTTTTAGAAACAGGAAAAGTTCTAGTAATATCCCCTGCATAATGCATAGCTGTTTCTGCTCCAAAATCACCTAAAAGGAGTTGCCCTTCTTTCAAAATATTACCATGATAATGATTGTGCAAGGTTTGCCCATTAACGGTGAGAATAATGGGATAAGATAGATTTCCACCACTACTAACAGCAATCCCATGCACTTTACCTGTAACCTCAGCTTCCGTCATGCCTGGTTTTGCATATTCCATTGCTGCTACGTGCATAGCTCGACTTACATTGACGGCTTTTTCCATTTCCTTAATTTCTTCAGGTCCTTTGATCTCCGCCAAACTAACCACTGCTTTGACCAAAGGAATAGAGACCAAACTACATAAGCCTTTGACTTGAATCCCAAGCCATTCGCTTAATTTTATTTTGTTTTCAGGCCGGTAAGGCGGTAGGAAATGAATGGTCTGCCCACTATTTCGCGCTTGTTTAATATATTTGGCAATTGCATTTTTAGGTTGAATTTCCTTGACACCAACTTTTGCGGCTAAATCGGTCAAAGCAGGTTGAGGACCTGTCCAAACAATATCATCGATGGTCAATTCATTACCAAAAATAACAGTCTTGTTGTTGTCTACATCTATAATACCAGCTAAACCAGCTTGGTCTAAGCCTAAGAAATAGAGAAAATTACTGTCTTGACGAAAATGATAATGATTGTCTGTATAATTCATACTACTTTCCTCATTACCAAGGAGAAGAATCAAGCCAGATTGGATTTTGTGCTGTAATTGTTGGCGGCGTTTGACGTATATTTTAGTTGGAAACATGTAAGTGTTTTATCTAATAGAGTAAAATTTGGCGGCTGCAATTTAAGAAACAGGATTTAAGGAATCGATAAATCATAAGTAAATCCTACAAAATTTCTTTTCCTAGCTTGATTTACGTTTAATTAGCAGGTTTTGTTGGTAAAAAACACTAGAGTTTCCAAACGGTTTTCTAAAAAATAGCCACTTTAAAAATTGATTGAAATGGGCCCGATTTTACGAATAGGAAATAATACCCAGTAGGCGTATGGCTGACATCTATTTGTGTATGAAAATCAAATTGTACTTCTTTTAAAAGTTGCCCATTGGCATTGATTAATAATGCACGAACATTTCTTTTGGTAGAAGTCAGCGTGATTTGGTGTTGGACGAGGTTAGATTGTAAGTCAATCCAATCTTCCGTTATGAAGTCTGCGGTTGCTGTGATTACACAATTAGGATTGCCTGGTTCATAACTAGCATCTGCTTTAAAAAAGGCCCGTTCAGCCAAAGTCGCATCTACAGTATATGGATTTAAATTACCTTGATAAAAAGCGATTAATTCATTTCGCCGGATTTCTTTTTCACTAACGGGGTCCGCTTGATGCCAAGTGAGGAGCACCTCTTTTTGTTTATCAAAAAAAGTTGGGTCTTCTTGATTAGCTTTATTTTGATAAATGGTATAAAAGTAAAAAACAGCTCTAGCAATATCTCCTTTCACGGATTCTCTAGGTTCGAAGACACAACTTTCTTCATCTTTTTCACTATACCCATCAATATCAGTAGTAGGAATTTGCGATAAGCGTTCTCCTAGAATAAACCAAAATTCGGCATCTGAATCTTCAACCTCTCCAAAAACACAACTTCCTCTGGCGCTATTCACATTGACTTTAGATGGATACAAATTATGCATATCACTTCTACCTGGTTCATCTCTTGCTCCTTTTGATTGGGGAAAAACATGTTCTGCATTTAAGCCTTGTTCGTTTTGAAAAGCGGAGATACTAGGGTCCTTACCCACCTCCAAAGTGATAGTGAAGTCAGTATAAATACCAGAAAGTTCTAGTCCATTATTATCAATCTGAGAATATAAAGTATCTCTGGCAGGACCGTAGCCCAAAGTAGAATCTGGTTGGTAGGAAAATCTAACAGCATCCATTAATGATTGTCCGGTTTTACAAGGTTCAATAATGGATTGTCCGAAAATATAAGTTGTAGCAAATAGTAAAAATAGGGTCAGGTGATGCTTCATGCTATCAATTAAATTTGATGGTTAAGAAGTATCAAAAGTAGAAGGAAAAATGGGCAATATTTAGTAAGGAAAGAAGTAAGTGAAGAATGGTCTTTAATTTAGCAAAATAGTGATTGGTGCTATGAAATTTTTTAGCATACATTATTAGGAGGAGAGTCCCATGGATTGAACGGATTAGACAGAGGAGGAACTGATTTTTCTTTTCTATTATTTAAGTACAACACTATTCTACTGGACAATGTAAAATGGTAATATGTATTTTATTGAAAATTAGAATTATACCTTTAGCACTTAGGCTCAACGTCTAGGAACACGTTTAATTTGGTGGCGGTTGCCGTTTGTTTACGCGGAGCGATTTAAACAA
>CALJVJ010000003.1 GCA_937974625.1 uncultured Saprospiraceae bacterium | reverse complement strand
CTCGCCACCCATACGGGTGTCTGCGTTTTTCGCCTAGTCGAACAAAAAAATAGCCTCGGTCAAAAGACTAACTTATTTATGTCCAAGCACTTAATTAATGAGGGGAAAGTTTGTGGGCGAGGGAATGAATATATGAGGGATTGACTACTTTATCAACAAAAATACAGGCAAACATTTTAAATTGCAACTAAAAAAAACATATTTAAAATTTTCATTTGTAAAGAATTATTGATAAACAAATTAATATTTAATCAGTTTAATATTTCAAATATATTAGCGTTTAAATTTTTATCGACTAACTTCTACTCTTCAATAATTATACCTTTTTTAGCGTAAATCCAAAAGTGGAGCCTATTCCTGTTGAACTTCTAACATTTATTGTCTGTTTATGCGCTTCTATGATGTGTTTTACAATGGATAAACCTAAACCTGAGCCGCCAATTTGCCGTGAACGACTTTTATCCGCTCTATAGAATCTATCAAAAACATGGTTCAAGTGTTCTTGGGAGATACCAATTCCACTATCTGCAATCTCTACTAAAATCCGAGAATCCATATCATAAAATCCTACTTTGGTTCGACCACCTTTTTTACCATATTTAATGGAATTTTCAATCAAATTTACCAGTACCTGTCGAATGGCCTCTCTATCAGCTTCTACCTTAAAATTTTGGTTGGCTCCTTCTTTATAAATTAACTTTATATTTTGTTCTTTAACCTTGATTTCTAAATCTTCAAATACTTCTCCAACCAATTCTTTTAGGTCAAAAACTTGCATCTCCATTGCTAATGTGCCAGACTCTAACTTATTGATAGCCTCTAAATCCGTGACAATGGTATTTAGTCGTTCTACATTCTTTGCAGCACGTTGCAAATACCTCATATTAATGTTATCATCATACAAAGCACCTTCAATCAACGTGTGAATAAAACCTTGAATATTAAAAATTGGTGTTTTTAATTCATGGGAAACATTGCCTAGGTACAAGCGGCGGTAGGACTCCATTTCCTTAAGCGTATTAATTTCTGTCTGTTGCTCTAAAGCCCAATTGGCAACTTCTTTTTCAACTTCCTGAATAATATCTGTATCTACATCCAACTCTTTGTTCTTGGCTTCTGGCTGCAACTTAAACTTATGAATACTTTTATAAATCAGTTTAATTTTTCTATAAATGTACTTTTTTACATAAAATAAAATAGAAAAATAAGCCGACAAACCAATCAACGCTAAAATAAGTCCAAGTTGCCAGGTCCATTCTATCCAACCTAATAAAGAAAATAAAAATAGAAACACACCATTAAAGGAGACAATTACTCCTGAAGCGTACATTGATATTTGTCTTGGTGTTAAGTTTTTAAGCATATTATATATAAAGGCTGGAGAACTATATTTTGGAGAAGCTAAAGGTTTGTAATGTAAGGAATTAATTATGTATAATTAGGGACTTGGTTAAAAAGAAAAGGAATAACTTTTTCACTAATCTGATTCGATATTTTTCTATTTCTTAGCCTTTTGGCGTCTTTACCTTTCCGTATATTAAAGTTCCTTTAAAATTCGTATTTGTATCCTACTCCTTTAATCGTTTTGATGTAGTCATTTCCTAATTTTTCTCTTAGCTTTCGAATGTGAACATCAATTGTTCGATTACCCACAATTACATCTGTTCCCCATATTTTATTAAATATTTCTTCTCTGGTAAACACTTTTCCTGGCTTTGATACCAGCAAACTCAATAATTCAAATTCTTTTTTAGCTAGTTCTATCCTATCATCTCCTCTAAAAACTAATATTTTTTCTTTATCAATAATTAAATCTCCAGCGGTGACTATTTCTGACTTGGCCTCTTCTTCTTTCCTAGAAGACCGACGTAATAAGGCATTTACCCGACTGACTAAAACCCTTGGTCTAATAGGCTTAGTGATGTAATCATCTCCTCCAACATCTAATGCGGCTATCTGTGAATAATCTTCATCTCTTGCTGTCAAAAATGCGATAACGGTATTATTGAATAATTCCTCTGACCGTAATTGGCGACAAACCTCAACACCATCCATTTCTGGCATCATAATATCCAAAATAATAAGGTCTGGCTTAACAAGTCTCGCTTCTTCCAAACCTTTCAAACCATTTTCAGCAGTGGAAACGTTAAATCCTTCTTTTTGCAAATTGTATTTGACGAACTCTAAGATATCTGGTTCATCGTCTACCACCAATATTCGAGGATTCTCATTCATTTTATAAGAGTTTTGTAAAGCTAAGTATCCCTTATTTTAGGATATGTATCGACTAGATTGTCTGCTTAATTCACAAACTTAACATTATTACCCCTCTAAAAGATTTAATGGATATTAATTTAGTGTTAATAATTAGCCAAAAATGAATTCATATGCTGCTTTTGATATAACTCTAGCATCTTCATCTGCGTTCAACTTTTCACCTAACATATAAATACTAAAGGAATAGGGGCCATTTTTTTCATCTAAATGACTGCCTGCTACCCAATCTGAAAAGTCATCTAAGTTATAATAAATACCTAATTCATATTGCTGCTTTACTAAATCAAAAACAACAAATAATTCAAAATGAATAAATTTGTCTGAATAAACTTTAAGGTACATTGGATGTTCCAATAAATCTTCTAAAAAAGGGTCTACTCCGGAAGATTCATAAGGTGGGAAAAAGAAAATTTCACTTTTAATATTCAATTTATTTAAATAAAATTGTACTAAATTGAGTTTTCCTTTTAATAAACGAGATGGGATGTTTTTTAATTCTATTTGGTCAAAAGGCTTCCAATCTTTGGTGTATAAATCAAAATAATCTACATTTCCTATTCTTGCCTTGTAATCAAACCGGGGATTGCCAGGTACTACATAGCCTGGATAATAAAATCGCTTCCCCTCTTCTATCGCAAATTTCATTTCTAACAACATCGTGTAAAATCCAAGACTATGTTGGTCATATTTTGGATTAAAAATTCCGTTGATACTTGCAATACTTTCTTTTCCAACATCAAAAAAACTAGCAGCAACTAATTCCTCTCCTTGATACACTTCTATTTGGCGGGTATCATAGATTGAAAAATTTGCTCCAGCCATCAAAGACTGATTCAAGGTTCTATGAACACCGGATTTAAAACGCACTCTATGTTTTTGATATAATCTTTCTTTTTTGGCGTCAATTCTGGCAGGGCCTACTTTGTAGGTAAATAATCGACCATTTCGGTTTAACAACTTTCTCGACCGCTTTTTGAAAGTGAAGTCTTTTAAATCTTGCCGAATCCAAATAGCAGAAAAAAATCCTTTCTCCATAAATAGAAACCAGCAAGTAAAAATGGTTTGACCCATTCTAAACCAACCTTTAGCCAAATATTCATCTAAATTTTCTGCTGGAATACGATTTATAGGATAATGTATTTCTGTGTACATTGATTTTTTTATGCTAAATTTTTCGGTATTTTAATTTATATCTTCTCAAGTTCACAATTCATGCCATCTCAGCCTTATTTCATAAAAAACTTGAAAACAACTTTATACCCAATGATAGGAATATTTTTTGAGAATCACCTAATTATAAAATCAAAAATTATAATTTTTTATTATATAATTCAATTATTTATCTGATTTACTATTTGGCAATTCCCATTCTTGCTTTTTTACCCTTTATTTTTTCTTTTTGAATTAATTTTAACAATTGGGGCATTTTATCTCTTTTTACTGCGGTAAAAGCATAAAAGTCTTTGACCTCAATCAGTCCTATCTCGTCTTTTTTTAACTGCCCTTTTTTAGCTAAAAAACCAACAATATCTATTTTATTAATCTTATCTTTTTTCCCTTTACCTATCCATAAAGTTTGCCATTCTGGAGGAGGTGGTGCTAGCTTTTCTTCTAAGACCAATTCTTCAGGTTTTTCTTCCAAATACTTTGGCAAATACTCTTCTTCGTGCATGAGCAAAATCACTGTCCCATCGGCATGCATCCGAGCTGTCCGTCCGTTTCGATGTGTAAAATCTTCTGCGCGTACTGCTAAGTGATAATGCACCACATATTTTATGGAAGGAATATCTAGCCCTCTAGCTGCTAAATCAGTAGTTACCAATATATTATAACTTCCATTTCTAAATTTAGACAAGGTTTTCTCCCTATCAATTTGTTCTAATCCTCCATGAAAAACATCATTATAAACACCTTTACTTTTAAGGAATTCACTAACTCGTTCTACGGTTTCTCTATAATTACAAAACACCAACATCGCCGCAGAATCGACATTGCAAATCAATTTGTAAAGCGAATTTAGTTTATCTTTTTCAGGAGAATTAACGACCCGAATGGATAACTGACTTTCCTCATTTTCAGGTTTAGAAAAGGCTAATTTTACAGGTCTATTTATACCTGCGAATCTAGGTATTTCAATCCTTGCAGTAGCCGAGGTTAATATCCTTTTTTCAACAGCAGGCATCGCTTTGATAATGTCTTTCATATCCTCTTGAAAACCAATTTCCAAAGACTTATCAAATTCATCTAAAACCAACATTTTGGCTGACTTTAAGCTTATATTCTGTCGGTGTACGTGGTCTGCTAATCGACCAGGAGTTGCAATTAAAATAGCGGGAGGTTGAGATAAATTCCGTTTCTCAATCCGAACTGGATGTCCCCCATAACAACAATTTACCTTAAAAGGAATCTTCATACTACGCACCACCGATTCTATTTGTAAGGCTAATTCTCTAGTTGGTGCTAATATAACTGCTTGCACCGCTTTATTATCTTTTTCTAAGTGCTTTAAAATGGGCAATAAAAAAGCTAAAGTTTTACCAGACCCTGTGGGTGAACGCAAAACAATATCACGCCCTTCCTCATCGGCTGCCAACGTTGATAGTTGCATCTCATTCAATGCCTCAATATCTAAGTTTTTCAGCACTTGTTTAAGCTCTACTTCAAAAGTATCATTCTCTGATTTTTGCATTATTTTCTTTAAGTAATTATCAATACTTTAGCCATTAATAGCCTCCGCAATATCATAAAACATGGCAACTCCGTAGGGAATTATTTCGTCTGGAAAATCGTAATCAGGTTGGTGAAGAGGTGGTGTAGTTTCCCCTGCTCCTAAACCAAACATTGCGCCTGCCATAAACTCAGTAAACAAGCCGAAATCTTCTCCCCATTTAAAGGGTGTTGGCTTTTGAATATGGTCAAATTTAAGTCTTTTCGCCGACTTCTCAATATAATCTACCGCATTATCATCATTGGCTGTTGCAGCAAAATAATGAAGCCATTCTATCTCTTGTTTTAATTGTTGTTTTTCACAAATTTCTTGTGTAAAATTTAAAATCATACGCTTAGTAGCCTCTAATTTATCCTGAGTCCAACAACGTATCGTATAGTGTAATTCTCCCTCCCCTGCTGCTGTCCCATAATCCAAACTTCCTAATCGAGTAAAAATCGTCGTTATGTTACAAAAATCAGGACTGTCTAAATCTGAATTTATCAATGATTTTATTTTCAAAATCAAAGAAGCTATGGCTACATCTGGGTTAATGCCATTTTCTTGCTCTGCAGCATGTGTTTTAAGCCCTTGAAAACGAATAATTAAACTTATAACGGCAGGATTAAAGGCCCCTTTTCTATATACAATTTGACCTTTAGGATACCCTGGAACATTATGGAGTGCAAAAGCAATATCTGGTTTAATTTTAGCAAATTTACCATCATTTATTACCGCTTTTGCTCCTTGGCCAATTTCTTCAGCTGGTTGAAATAATAGAACAGTCTTTCCTCTTTTCAAAGGCTGCTCCATTAGTTTTTGAGCTAAACCCAGTAAAATGGTACTATGTCCATCATGCCCACATTTATGGGAAATACCCTTGTTTTTAGATTTATAGTCAAATTCATTTACTTCTTGGATAGGTAGCGCATCCATATCTCCACGAAATAAAAGGGTTTTTCCTTTTTTTCCCGTATCAAATACCGCAACAACCCCATACCCTCCAACATTGCGAATGATGGTCGTCGGACTGCACTTTACAAGTTCGGAATAGATTTTTTGAGCTGTTTCTTTTTCATTACCAGCAATTTCTGGATATTGGTGAAGCAATTGTCGAAAGGAAGGCAAGTTTGTTTTTGGCAAGGTATGCAGCTTATATTTTACAATTTGAAGTAATTGTTTATCAAATGATTTATACATGCCAGATATCTGAAATCTGGCATGTATTTTTTGTCTTTTCCAACTAAATCCCTAATCAATTTCTCTTACCCAAATATTTCTATAACTTACAGGATTACCATGGTCTTGTAATATTAACGGACCATCTTCATGAGCTGGATTTTTTGGCAATCCAATATAGGGTGTGGTTCCTTTAATTTCAATATTATTCTGTACTAAAATGCCATTTTGAATAACGGTTAAAGTACCTGATTGTACTTTAATACCATCCTTATTAAACTTAGGTTGCATATAGATAATATCATAAGTTTGCCATTCTCCAGGTGGTTTACAAGCATTCACCAAAGGCATGTATTGCTTGTAAATGGATGCAGCTTGACCATTGGAATAGGTTCTGTTATTATAACTGTCTAATACTTGCACTTCATAAATGCCATTTAAAAAAACGCCCGAGTTTCCTCTTCCTTGTCCTTCACTCACTACTTCCGCAGGACTCCTCCATTCGATATGTAATTGAACACTGCCAAAATTACGCTTGGTTTTTACCACACCTGTTCCTTTAACTACTGTCATAGCACCATCGGCTACTTTCCAACCTGCAGCAGCACCATCATTATTCGACCATTCATCTAAATTACTCCCGTCAAAAAGAATAATTGCATCTGAAGGAGCGGCATTTGTAGTCGCACCTGGTGTGACGACCCTAGGTTCAGGTTCCCATACCTCTGTGGCTTTGGGGTCTTTTATTTGCGCATCTAAATAAAAATAAGCAAACATGGAGCAAAGGAGTAAAAAAGTAGTTCGTTGCATAAGTTATATAATTTTAATTGAGTGATAGATTAGTATTCTAATAAGCGTAAGTCTAAAATCAAATTTACAAATGTATTTATTTGAGTGAAAATTAGAAATTTTAAGTCAAAATATCTTTCACAACATGCCCATGAACATCCGTCAAGCGAAAATCTCTCCCTTGAAAACGATACGTTAACTGTTCGTGGTCAATGCCTAATTGATGTAAAATAGTCGCTTGTAAATCATGAACATGAACTGCCCCTCCAATAGAAGAATATCCTAATTCATCCGTGGCTCCATAAGTAAAACCTGGTTTAACGCCTCCTCCACTCATCCACATGGTGAAAGCATCTCCATGGTGGTCTCTACCAAAAAAAGGATTTGTTATGCCTTCTCTATTTTCTTGCATGGGTGTTCGACCAAATTCTCCTCCCCAAACTACCAGTGTTTCCTCTAATAATCCTCTTTGTTTCAAATCTGTAATCAATGCAGTCATTGACTGGTCAACTTCTTTGCATCTTTTCAAAAAGCCTCCTTCTAAAGACTCAAATTCGTTACTACCGTGAGAGTCCCAACCTCTATGAAACAACTGGACAAAGCGCACTCCTCGCTCAACTAAACGTCTGGCTAACAGACAGTTATTAGCAAAAGAAGTTTCCCCCGGTGTTGTGCCATATAATTGATGAATATAATCAGGTTCACTACTAACATCGGTCGCTTCGGGAACAGTCATTTGCATTCTAAAGGCTAACTCATACTGTGCAATTCTCGATAGAATCTCAGGGTCTCCTAATTCTTGATGCTCTAACTTATTGAGACGATTGATAGTTTCGATGGCATCTTTTCTAACATTTCTAGAAATACCTTTGGGGTCAGCAACATACAGCACAGGTTCTCCTTTTGAGCGAAATTGTACCCCTTGATATTCGGAAGGTAAAAAACCACTTCCCCAAATACTTTTTCCAGCACTTGGCGCAGATTGACCTGAAACCAATACTATAAATCCCGGTAAATCATTATTCTCGGTACCTAATCCGTAGGTCACCCAAGCTCCAAATCCAGGTCTGCCTGTTCGAGGATTTCCTGTATGCATAAATAATTGAGCGGGAGCATGGTTAAATTCATCCGTTTTGACAGATTTCAAAAAACAAACATCATCTACTATTTTAGAAAAATGAGGCAATAACTCCGAAACCCATGCACCAGATTGACCATGTTGCTTAAATGTTACTCTTGGGCCTAACATTTTTGGTACGCCTTTGATAAATGCAAACCGTTTCCCTTCCAATAGAGAATCAGGACACGTTTGTCCATCTAAATCGTATAACTTGGGTTTATAATCAAATAATTCTAACTGAGAAGGGGCTCCTGCCATATGCAAAAAGATGACTCGTTTTGCCTTTGGTGCAATTTGGGGTAATTTTTCTACCAAAGAAGTAAGCACAGATTGTTCCGTAGGTGTTTTCGTAGAACAACCTAATAAACCGCCCAAAGCCATGCCCCCCATTCCTAAACTACATTGCTTTAGAAATTGTCGCCTTTTCAAATAGGCTTGATGCCGATTATTTAATTCCTCTTCTATCATTATCCTTTCATTAAAAATTCATCCATGTTTAATAATACATTAGCAACATTTATCATTGCGGCCATTTCTGGTTCAGGTGTTGCAGATTCTCCTAGAAGCTCACTAATTGCCATTGGATTAGATTGATAATCTTTGAGTGTTCTTTCGTAAAAAGTAGTCAATTCAACTAATTGTTCGTCGGTTGGCTTTTTAAATAATAAATGTTCAAAACCTGTGGTAATTTTCTCTGTAAGATTATCATTGTTTGTATTGGCTGTATTGGCTACACTTTGCATTTTTTTAGCCAATGCTACTGCGGCTTCCATATAAACAGGGTCATTCAGCGTAATCATTGCTTGCAATGGGGTATTTGTACGCACCCGTCTAGATACACAAAACTCTCGACTGGGTACATCAAAACTAATCATCGATGGATAGGGGCTTGTCTTTCTCCAAAAGGTATATAAGCCTCTTCTATGGTTATTGCCATTAGGACTTGTTTCCCACTTATGAATATGTCGAATTACACTGTAAACACCTTCTGGCAAGTACGGCATCACACTTTCTCCAAAGACTTCTCGATTTAATAAACCACTAACCGTTAAAGCTTGGTCGCGGATTTGTTCCGCAGAAAGTCGAAACCTCGCTCCTCTTGTAAACAATTGATTATTAGCATCTTGCGCTATTTTATTTTCATCAATCTGAGTAGATTGTTGATAAGTGGCAGACAACACTATGTCCTTTAATAAACCTTTGACACTCCATTGATGATGATGTATAAAACGATTTGAGAGCCAATCCAATAAAGCTTGATTGACAGGTTTACTGCCTTGCGTACCAAAATCTTCTACCGTTTCTACTAAGCCTATTCCAAAAATATTTTCCCAAAATC
>CALJVJ010000002.1 GCA_937974625.1 uncultured Saprospiraceae bacterium | reverse complement strand
CCCCAATCATTAAACCCATACCTCGCACTTCTTTAATCCCTTCAATAGCTTTTAATTGGTCCATAAAATAAGTGCCTACGGTTATCGCATTTTCTCTTAATTTTTCTGCTTTCAATACATCCAATACTGCAATCCCCGCTGCACAAGCCAAATGATTCCCCCCAAAAGTTGTACCCAATAAACCAGCCGATGCCTTAAAGCGAGGATGAATCAAAATACCGCCAATAGGAAAACCATTTCCCATACCTTTTGCCATAGAAATAATATCTGGCTCAATAGCAGCGTGTTGATAAGAAAAGAAATAACCACTTCGGCTATAACCAGATTGTATTTCATCCAATATTAGAACAGCATCGTGTTTTTTACAGAGTCGACTCAATTCTTCTAAGAAGGCAGTTGCCGCAATATGAATACCACCAATGCCTTGAATACCTTCGATAATAACCGCACAGACATCTCCTTTTTCCAAACTTGCTCGAACGCTATCAATTTGATTCCATTCATGGAATTCTTTTTCAAAGCGCTTATTGATCGGCGCTTGGATAGCTGCTTTATCCGTGACGTTGACAGCTGCGGATGTTCGACCGTGAAACGATTTTTTAAAAGAAATGACCTTCGTTTTACCATTGTGGAAGGAGGCTAATTTTAAAGCATTTTCATTGGCTTCTGCACCTGAATTACACAGGAATAATTCGTACTTGTCACAACCAGATAATTCGCCTAATTTATCCGCCAACTCTTGCTGCAAAGGATTTTGCACAGAATTGGAATAAAAGCCTAACATATTGACCTGATTGGAAATTTTTTCCACATAATGTGGATGTCCATGTCCAATCGAAATCACTGCATGACCACCGTATAAGTCTAAATATTTATTGCCCGCTTTATCGAATACATAGTTGCCTGTTCCTTTCACAGGTTCTATGTCGAATAGAGGGTAAACGTCGAATAATTTCATTTTTTTAGTTTTTCTTTAGAGTGACGAATATAGAATATTCCATAAGCGGAATGGAGACCTGCCTGCCGCAAGTAGGGAATTGAGATTTTGCCTTTTAGAAAGCTACCGCCTTTAACCCTAAACCCACATTCTCCGCCAAGCCAAACATCAAATTCATATTCTGCACTGCCTGTCCAGAAGCACCTTTCACTAAGTTATCAATCATACTCACAATTAATAATTTATCGCCGTGCTTTTCTAAATAAATGACACACTTATTGGTATTCACAATCTGCTTTAAATTCGGATTTTGTTTGGAAACAAAAACAAAGGGGTCATTTTCATAAAAATGCTCATATAAATAAACTGCTTCTGCTTCTGTCAACGCACAGTCTGTGTAGACATTCGCAAAAATTCCTCTGGAAAAATTACCTCTTACAGGAATGAAATGAATGTCTTTTTTAAAGTCTGGTTGCAATTGCTCCACACTCTGATAAATCTCATCTAAGTGCTGATGCTTAAATGCTTTATAAACCGAGACATTATTATTTCGCCAGCTAAAATGCGTCGTGGCACCTGGTTTTTGACCTGCACCTGTCGACCCTGTAATCGCATTGACGTGAATATCATTGGTCAATAACCGCCCTTCTGCTAATGGCAATAAGGCCAATTGAATCGCTGTCGCAAAACAACCTGGATTCGCTAAATAGTTAGTTTCCTGAATTTTGTCTTTATTCAATTCGGGTAAACCGTAAATAAAATCCTTAGCGTCTGCTTTTAAACGATAATCTCTGCTTAAATCAATGATTTTTATGCTTTCCGCAATTGGATTTTTGTCTAAAAACTCTCTGGATTTTCCATGTCCCATGCATAAGAAAATAGTATCTACCGCTTGGCTTATTTCATCTGTAAAAGATAGTACCGTTTCGCCTAATAAATCTGTGTGAACGTCACTTATTAGATTGCCTGCATTGCTATTGCTGTGTACAAATTCAATTTGTACTTCGGGGTGAAAAATTAATATTCTTAGTAATTCTCCTGCAGTGTATCCTGCACCTCCTATTATTCCTACTCTAATCATTTTTCAATTTTTTTGCGCTATAATTGTACGGGCAATCCCTTGTGGTTGCCCATTTTGGGTAGGCACAAGGCACTACCCCTACAACGGCTTGGTGAAAATACAATATGCTCTACTCTTTCTTATTCACCAACTGATGAATCTTTGGCTGATTGCCCAAAATCTTCGTGAACCCTCGTACATCCTGTCCTGACCAACCTTTATTCATTTCGCCATAGCTACCAAATGCATTGCTCATCAAATCATGCTCGGATTCGATGCCTTGTAATTCAAAACGGTAAGGTAGTAATTTGACGATTACTTTTCCCGTTACTGTTCCTTGGGTGTCTTCTAAAAAGGTTTCGATATTTCTCATCACTGGGTCAAGGTACTGTCCTTCGTGGAGTAACATGCCGTACCAGTTACCCAATTGCTCTTTCCAATATTGTTGCCACTTCGTTAGCGTATGCTTTTCTAATAAATGATGGGCTTTGATGATAATTAGAGGGGCCGCAGCTTCAAAACCTACTCGGCCTTTGATACCAATAATCGTATCGCCAACGTGAATGCCTCTACCAATCGCAAAGGGTGCTGCTAATTTTTGTAAGTATTGAATTGCTCGAACTGGGTCTCGATAGTTTTTGCCATTGATGCCTTTGAGTTCTCCTTTTTTGAAATGCAAGGTTACTTCTTTTGCCTTGCGCTTTACTAGCTGACTTGGATATGCTTCTTCTGGTAAGGACTGGTCAGAAGTTAAGGTTTCTTTACCGCCTACACTTGTTCCCCAGATACCTTGATTGATACTGTATTGCGCTTTTTCCCAACTAATATCTACTCCATGCTTTTTTAAATATTCAATCTCTTCTTGTCGAGATAATTGCATATCTCTAATCGGTGTGATAATTTCTAAATCGTTGCCCAATGTATTGAATACTAAATCAAAACGTACTTGGTCATTCCCTGCGCCTGTACTTCCGTGCGCTACATACTTTGCGCCGACTTCCTTAGCGTGTTCGACTACCGCTAAAGCTTGGAACATCCGCTCTGCACTTACAGAAAGTGGATACGTATTATTTCGCAATACATTCCCATAAATTAAATAGCGAATACATTTTTTATAGTAGTCTGGAACTGCATCAATAATTTTAAAGGTTTTGGCACCTAAAAAGAATGCTTTCTCCTCTACTTCTTTTAATTCTGCTTCTGAAAAACCACCTGTATCTACTATACATGTATGGACTTCTAAGCCTCTTTCCTGGGATAAATATTTAACGCAATAGGAAGTATCTAAACCGCCACTGTAGGCTAAAACAACTTTATTATTATTCATAGACTCTTTTTGAGGTGTCAGGTATCAGGACGTTATCTTCGATAACTGTCAGGTGTCAGAAAGACCTAATTTGACTTCTGACAGTTCCGATTTATCGGAATGGTCTGACTTCTGACTTCTTATTTAAACTGAATTATTAATGATTTGACTACTTAAATCTAACTTCATGGATTCTTCCTTAGAAGGGGCTAACATACCCGTACAAAGGCAAAGTTTGCGTTCATTTCTTTGGAGAATGTCATAATTGGGGCAACTTTGGCAACCTTTCCAAAAAGCATCGTCTTGCGTCAATTCAGAAAAGGTAACCGGTCGATACCCTAATTCTGAATTGATTTTCATAACGGCTAAACTAGTCGTAATCCCAAAAACTTTAGCTGTTGGATACGTTTCTCTAGCATGATTAAATGCTTTTGCTTTTATCTTTTTGGCCAAGCCATTTTTTCTAAATTTTGGATTGACTATTAAACCAGAATTGGCAACGTACTTGCCGTGGTCCCAAGCTTCAATATAGCAAAAGCCTGCTAATTCGTCTCCATGCAGAGCGATAATGGCATTTCCTGCTGCCATTTTTTTGGTAACGTATTCGGGTTTACGCTTGGCAATCCCTGTACCACGTTGTTTTGCAGAGTCTTCGATTAATTGACAAATCGGTTCTGCATATTTGAAATGCTGGTTGGTAGCAATTTCAACGGTAAATGATTTCATCGTTCAATTTGATAAATAAGAATGGCTTCGTCTGTAATTTGAATTAATTACAAATGACCAATCACGAATAATTAAATTTGTGGTATTTACTTGGTTGGTGGACTATATTTCGAATAATAATAATATCGAAATACATCCAATACTGGATGATATGTTAAGATAGCGCCCTACGGGCGACGACGAACGCGGCGGTTGCGGCGAGTTAGTGAAGAAAAGTTATATGTTGTCGTATTGCTTAACATCTGATGCAAATGTAAAACGAGATTTGTCAATTTGCAAGGAAAGTTGGCTTTTATTGCAAATATTTAATTTTTTTCCCCTTTTCTTTTGTAATAATAATATAGTTCTACTTGAGAACGAGTACTCAAATCTGAATTACTCTGCATGTATTCATTAGAGTCTTCCTCATCAATTATTCTCGATTTTACATTATCATCTAGCTGGATTTGTAATAATTCTTTGATTTCCGTTTTAATCGCTTCATCATAAATCGGAAAAACGGTTTCTATCCGACGTCGTAAATTTCGACTCATCCAATCAGCTGAAGACAAATAAATCTCTTCTGCTCCATCATTATGAAAAAGAAAAACACGAGCATGCTCTAAGAACCTATCTACAATACTAATCGCATGAATATTTTCACTCCACCCTTTTTTACTCGGCACCAAAGAACAGATTCCTCGAATGATTAAGTCGATTTTCACACCTGCATTACTTGCTTCATATAGTTTAGCAACCATTTCTTCATCTTGCAAACTATTCATTTTTAAGATAATCTTTGCTTCCTTTCCAGCTTTTGCATTTGCAATCTCTCGGTCAATCTTCCTTATTAGATTTTCTAATAGTCCAAATTGTCCTACTAACAAATTTTTAAAAATCGTCGTAGGTGCTTTTACCGTTTCTAAATAAGAAAATAAACGAGCCACTTCTGTGGTTATTCGTCTATCGGTTGTAAACAAACCTAAATCACTATATACTTTTGCTGTGCCTTCGTGGAAGTTCCCTGTACTCATATAGGCATATAATTTTTTGCCTCTCTTCTCTTCTCGAATAATCAATGCGGATTTAGAGTGGACCTTTAATCCAGGGAAACTATAATGTACTTCAACTCCTGCTTTTTCTAATTTTTCACCCCATTGCAAATTAGCTTCTTCATCGAATCGAGCTTTTAGTTCAATAAAGGCAGATACTTGTTTTCCATTTTTAACAGCTCGCATCAATGCTTTCATAATCCTAGATTCCCCCGCTACTCGATACTGTATGATTTTGATATGCGTTACCGATTCGTCCACCGCTGCTTTTTCAAAAAATAAGATAGTCGATTCATAAGACTGATACGGCACATGAATCAAATGGTCTTTCGAACGCATTGCTGTGAAGAAATCTCTCGCTTGTTCTAGAGGTTTGTAAGGTAAAGGAGGAAAGGGTATATTTTTTAGTTGAGTTAAACCAAAATCTGGAAATTTGAAAAAATCAAAGTTATTATGGTATCGCCCTTCTACTAAAATACCTCGCTTTTCTAAGCCAAAAGTTTCTAGTAAAAACTCTCGTAGCTTTTTAGGCATTTCTCGGTCAATAACCAATCGAGAAGGCGGCCCCACATTTCTCTTAGTTAAACTACTTTTGATTTTACTCACTAAGTCCCCCGAAAACTCATCTTCAATATTCAAATCAGCATCTCTCGTAATCTTAATCGAGTAGGTATCTTGAATAACGTAGCCTGGAAACAATGACTGTACACTATGTCGAACAATATCGTCCAACATTATTATGTCTTTCCGACCGGGAGAAGAGGACGGCAAATGAATAAATCGCGGTAAATGGTCAGAAGGAATCTTTATAACCGCATATCTTTCTTCTTTGATTTTGGGATCTTTATCATCCATTCGAATGACTAGATAAAGGGCCGCATTATTCAAAAATGGACGAATTTTTCCTTTTAATAGTAACACGGGTTGTACGAATGGAAGTAGATTGTCTCTAAAATAATTTTCCACAAAGTCTCGCTGTCGGCCATTCAAATCCAACCTTCTTAACAGATATATCTTATACTTTTTTAATTCCTTTACAATTTGATTTTCAAAAATATGACTAAACTCCTCTTGTTGGTCGTTGACAATTATTTTGATTTGATTTAATAATTCCTTGGGATCATAGTCTAATTTTTTTTTGGTCTTTTTGCCAACACGTAATAGACTTCTATGCTGCGCTACCCGAACCCGAAAATACTCATCTAGATTATTAGAATAAATCGCCAAAAATTTTAGCCTTTCAAATAGCGGCACAGCAGGGTCTTTTGCTTCCTGCAAAACACGGTAATTAAAGGAAAGCCAACTTATATCTCGATGTACGTAAGGAATATTATTCTCCATCTCGGGTGTTTTTTAATTGTAGGACGGCAAAGATAGTTGAAAATCTAAAATGTAAAATTATAAATCTAAAATTTAAAAATGATTTAACGTAAAAAGCTTCCAGAAATTTTAAATTTCTGGAAGCTCTATACTATCGACCACTATTGTAAAATCAGTGTTTATGCAGGATACTCTACATAATTTCTTGGCGTCTCGTATAGACGGACGGTCAATTCATATTTATCGGCTAACTTACCTCTAAGAATTTGCCAAATTACGTAGCAAACATTTTCTGCGGTCGGATTTAGGTTTTTAAATTCTTCTGTATCTAAATTTAGATTTTTATGGTCAAATCGCTTTTCTATATTTTCTTTGATTAAATCTTTTAAAATTTTCAAATCTATCAAATACCCCGTCTCAGGGTCTACTTCTCCTACTACTTTTACCTCTAACTCATAATTATGCCCATGATAATTAGGGTTATTACAAACATCAAAAATGGCTTTGTTTTTCTCGTCTGACCAATTAGGGTTATGCAATCTATGTGCCGCATTAAAATGAGCTTTTCTGTATGCTGCGATTCTCATTATTGTATGATTTGAATTTTTACGTTTTGTAAAACTGGTCGAACAGAATTTAGTCTGTTTGGAATGCTGACCTTTAGGTTAAAAAAATCAGATTTTTCAAAGTCAAAAGACTTTTGAACAGGATAGACTGAAGTCCGTCCTACCGATTTTAATCAAATACATTAACAACAATTCCCTTAACTATGTTGTAAAATTTAAGATTTATAAAAAATCATTGCCGAACTAGCAGGCACTTTTACGCTATTCTTCGCTTGGATTTGACTGTCTTCATCAATCTCTCCTCCTCTGACGACCATCGTCCAATCTCCTGTTGGAATATCAACAGGCTTATCCACTTGATTGCCATTGAATAATACCAAAATCTCTTTCCAATCATCTCCGTTCGCATTGTCAGAAATCGTATAACCAACCAATAAACTGCCTTCTGGGAAATCCATGAATTTTAAATGCTGCTGAATCATTTCTGTCGTTGGCATCCTAAAAGCGGGATGATTTTTTCTGAGCTGCACTAATTTTTTATACGTCTCGAAAACAGGTTTGTAAGTGGTCTTCCTCGACCAATCTATTTTATTGATGGCATCTGGTGATCTATACGTATTCTCCTCGCCGTCTTTGGTTCTTAATAATTCTACTCCTGCGTGTAAAAATGGAATACCTTGCGAAGTTAAAACGACCGTATTGGCCAAAATATCCATTTTAATTCTATCTGCCTCACTCACATTTGGTTGCGAATTGGTTAACCTATCCCATAAGGTATGATTATCATGACAGGATACATAACTAATAGTCTGACTCGGTTGTCCTGCCCAAGGTTCATTGGAATAATTGACTTTTTCGTAATTCAATTGTGGATGTTGGGTCGATGCGACTACGCCAAATTTTACACTCTCTTCCATATATGGCTTTCCGCTTGCGAAACCTCTATCGGGTGCATCAAAAACACTGCCTTTCAAACCATCCCGAATATCATCACTAAACGCTGCTACCCCTTTCATACGATGGGTATGCTTTTTTAAAGCTCTATCATTTTCTGGAAGGGGAGTATCTCCTCCGGTCCAGCCTTCTCCGTATATAAAAATAGTCGGGTCAATCTCATGTACTACAGCACTGATTTGATTCATCGTTTCAATATCATGAATGCCCATTAAATCGAATCGAAAGCCGTCCAAGTGATATTCTTCCACCCAATGTTTGACGGATTCAATGATAAATTTTCGCACCATCGGTCGGTCAGAAGCTGTCTCATTCCCACAAGCCGAAGCATTGGAAAAACCACCTTCCTCATTTTGACGATAATAATAACCTGGTAATAATTGGTTGAAATTTGACTCTTCCGTCACGCCTGTGTGGTTATAGACGACATCTAAAACGATTCTCAATCCATTATCATGTAAGGCCTTGACCATCTCTTTGAATTCTTTTATTCTCACGGCTCCGTCATAAGGATTCGTCGAGTAACTCCCTTCTGGCACATTATAATTCTGTGGGTCATAGCCCCAATTAAAATTGTTGTCTTCCAATTTGCTTTCATCAATAGACATGTAATCATAGGATGGTAAAATATGCACATGGGTAACTCCTAACTCTTTGATATGGTCAATGCCTGTGACTGCTCCATCTGGACTTTTTGTTCCTGTCTCTGCTAGTCCTAAAAACTTTCCTTTGTTTTTGATACCTGAATTTTCATGCATGGATAAGTCTCGCATATGCAATTCGTATAGGATTACATCTGTTGGTTTTTTTAATGTTGGTTTTGTATCATTCGCCCAGTCTGTCGGATTTGTTTTTTCAAAATCAACTACCTGTCCTCTCTTACCATTTATGCCGACAGCTTTTACATATGGGTCGGGCACTTCTGCTCCCCATTTTTCATTGATTAGGGTTTGAAAAGTATAGTATTGTCCTTCTAAATTTTCTTTAAGTACTGCTGTCCAAACTCCAGTTCCCCCCCTTTTCATCTCCACCTCCTTTGTGAAGGTCCCCCCTTCTCCCTTTTCATAAAATCGCAGCATCACTTTGGCAGCAGGAGGTGCCCACAACTTAAAAGTAGATTTTTTAGGGGTAAAGGTTAATCCTAAATCATTCCCCTCATAAACTGGATATTCTTCGTAGGTATTATAAATTGGAGGAGGCGTTTCTTGACAGGCCATTAATAAAATAATTAATAAAAAACTTGAAAATTGAATTGATTTTTTCATGAAGTTATGTTTCAATAAGCGTTAGTGGAATTTGTATGGTATGAAACTAATAACTGGTAAACCGAAATTACTTCGCTTCCAAATCATGTCCATCATAATACCCCATATCTTTATCTTTTAGCATTTTGGTGATATAGGTTATTTGACCAACGTGATAAGAAAAATGCTCGGTAATATGTACTAAAATACTTAATCCTGATTCTTGAAAACCTTGTACATTTCTGACTTCCAATAAATCAGTTGTACTCGTTTTATTTAAAATTTGATTGACCTCTTCCATCAATTTATCCATGTCTGCTAGCATTTTTTCTACAGGTACTGGGCCTTTTTCATCAAACTCTTTTTGGCGTTCTCGGACATCTTCATTTTTGCCCAAACCAGCCACAACCCATTGACGGACATTACCTTCTAAATGAAGTATTAAATTGCCTACACTATTGGAGGAATTATTAGGTCTATACCAAATTTGTTCTTCTGATAATTCGTTGACACACTTTTTTAATCGAAAGACGCTTTCGGTAAATAGTCGCCTTTTTATTTCGTTAATGAAGGCAGTTGTTAGTCCTGTAGCTGAATTTTGCATAGCTTATTGGAGTTGTTACCAAGCAGCGCTTGGCACTACTGAAAAATTATAATAAATTGAGCGTTCAAAGTTAAACACTTATCACCAAATAAATCGCATGAAAGGAGATGTACCGTCTAAAAAGAAAATTCCATTTACGATAAACGAACCATTTCAGACTTATCTGCAACGCTATGAACGTGCGACTACCTTACCGATACAGTATGATGATTTATTGCGTAGTAGCACATCGGTTTCCCTATTAGATGCAGAAGGAAATGATACCCTTTGGGAAACGGTTTATTATGAAGAATCGGATAGAATGGAATTGGATTCTGCGCTAACTAAAATCTACGCCCTCTTAAAAACGGATGGGGATTTTGAAGTATTGGAACACCTTTCTGTTGCGAGGATTGATTATTGTACGTTCGGCAATACCAAACCTTTTCGAGTCAGAATTATTAATCGACTTAATGATAATTATGACCATTTTTATGTAAAGAAGGCAGATTCTTCCCGCTTGTATGGCTTGGAATTAGAAGATTTATTATCCCCCAATCGAATTACGTATTTAGTGGACCGAAATACCTTGATTGAAGAACACGTCGCAGGCATTCCTGGTGATAATTTTATTGAAAATAATTTAGATGATACGCCTTTTAACCAAATTCGGATAGCCAAAGAGTTTATCAAATTTAACGAACGCTGTTTTGTCCGATTATTAGGCGATATGCGGGCTTATAACTTTGTAGTTGATATTACACCTGATATTGAAGGTTCTCAGTTTAGAATACGAGCTATTGACTTTGACCAGCAGTCTTATGAAGGTCGAAAAAGTTTTTACCTCCCTCAATATTTTAAAGAAAATAATCCTATTATTTTTCTTGGAGTTGGACATATGAGTAAAAGAACGGTAAGTCAATATCAATTAGAGGAAAGAAGTATGATTGCAGCAAGGGTTAAGCGGTCTAGACAACGTATTAATCATTTATTGAGAGTGATGGTTAAAGACACCATTTCAGATGATAGGAAAGTAAATCAATTGAAAAAAGAATTAGCTTATCACCACAAAGCAAAATCCTTTTTGGAATGCAAAACGATGGGCGAGATAGTACTTAATAATATTCAACTTTTATTAGCAAAAGATTTCAAACAAAGTATTTTGTATGAAGAAAGAGACTAGGTTGAAGACTTCATTATACTAAATCATTCTCATCATACCGCTTTTTAGGCATTGGTTTAGGTTGGTCTAAATCCAAATAATCGTCTAAATCCAAATCTGAATCTTCTTCATAGTCATCGTGAGGAGCTTGGTTTTTTCTATTTTTTTCCCTCGCTTTCATCTTTCTCATTTCTTTTTCAATTTCTTTGTCTTCCCAATCTGTATCTTCTCCCATCCCCATAAAACCATATACTCTTACATAGTGAGAGAATAAACCAATTCCCCAAAATAAAGCCACCATCGCCCAGCCCCCTCTAGTTCGAAAGAAAGTGCCGCTAAATAACATGATTAAATTAACGATTATGTAAGAACGAAGGTGGTTGTGAAAACTTTTTTTATCTTCTACTTTTTCCTTTGCTCTTTCGTAATATTCGGAATCATCCATTTTAACTAGTCATTTTTAATAAGAAGTTAGAGGTTTGACTTGGTCAATTTCTAATAAGATATTTTAATGAAAATAAAAATACAATTTCTTTTGGAAATTTGTTATAACCACTTCATGTAATCTAAGGCCAAATAACCAGCCCCTACATTAGTAAACGATTCATCGGTTGGATTAGTTAATAAGGAGCGGAGTTTTTCGATAGGTAATAAAAAAACATCTATAAACTCCGTAGCATCTAGTTTTTGTGTATCTACTTTTTCACAATCTAGCGCGAGTAAACAGATTTGTTTTTCTGTGCGATAGGCATCTCTAAAAACTTTAAGGGGTATGAATTTCTTGGCAATGTATCCTGTTTCTTCTAATAATTCGCGAGCAGCTGCCTTTTCGGGTGCCTCATTCCCTTCTACTCCACCTTCTGGAAAAGAGACAATTTGCATTTCTGGTCCAGGTCTATATTGTTTGACCAGAATAGCCTCTTTATTTTTGGTAAATGCAACAATAGTTACAAAATCACTCGTCGTAACAATATCAAATGTAGCTTCCTTACCATTTGGCAATTCATAGGTTCTTTGTAGCATACTTCGCCAACCTTTAAAAGCAACGGTCTCTTTAATTTTTTTCCAATTCATCAGTTAATTATTAAGAGCATAAAATTGGAAATACGAAGTTGCTTTAATTAGGTTAGCCTCTAGGTTTGATTATTTTAGAGTCTTCAAAACTATTATCCTCCTCTACTGCCCTAGTAGCTATTATGTCTCGGGCTGGGGAATTTTTATTTTCTTGAAAATTATACAATGCAGTAATCCCTCTGTCGTTAACTACTTGCCCATGAACCACCTCTAATATTGGCGTATCCAACCCCACAGCATCTGCTATCTCTCTTAAGACAATACGGTCTTTATTCCCTTTTAATAAATCAAAAACTGAACGAACACCTATGGCTCTTAAACGATGAATATCATCTTTTACATAACAAATTAATTTGGCCTGCCCTATCCAGTCCAATAATTGCCGAGCATCATAAGGTGTCTCTGCTATTAATTGGGTCAAACTAGCAGTCGCTAAATTCTGCGCATTATCAATGCCGATTTCTTCAAGTCGCTCCTTATGGTAAATACTAATCCCTTCAATATTATAAAGACCTAAGGACCTCTCCGTTACACTTTCATTCGCAAAAAAATCTCGAAATCGTTCGATTAAATAATTTAAAATACGTTGTGGAAAGATACCTGCTAAAAAAGAAACAATTGGTAGGGAGGACTTTAATTTAAAGAGTTCATTCACTCCATTTGGATTGGTAACAGATTCCTCTCCTGCAAAAAATGAAAATATTAAGGCAACGGCAGAAGCTAATAAGATTCGAATCCCCGCACTATAATACACCCCAGGTGCTAAATCCAAAGCTCGTAGTCGTCGAATAATATTATAAGCCGCATACAAAAAACCTCCTGCAAAAGCCCATGCTAAAACCGAAAAACTTTGACTCATTACCGCTTGGTTATTTTCTCCGTAAAATGGTCCCGATAAGAATACATTATCCACAAATTCTCCGCCGCCGTTTCCTCCGACTGTGAAAGCTGTAATAAAACCAAAGAAAATTAGAAAAGCAAAAAGGACGGGAATGATATATCGAGAGACCGAATAACTGTCTCGTATGGTTCGAGAAGTACTGATTCCCATTTCTGTAATTGATTTCTTAAACTCTCGCTCCTTTTGTGGAATTACGACCATAAAAAAAGATGCCGCCGTAAAAGGGATAAATCCACAAATCACCAAAATCAAAATTACTCGCAACATCGGCGATAATAATTCACTCATCATTTCCATAATAGTATGCTTTTTTAGTATGGTAGACTTTCAACTAATGATTTGAGAAAGCCTATTAGTTTAGTTTTCTGAGGGTGAAAATACAGCTTAATCCCTAAAAAACAAATATTTACTTATCTGGCTACTTCTTTAACTTATCATTATTCGCATGGCGCTCTTTATCTCTGATGGATTTTTTAATCAAATTTTTGTTCAACGCTTCCGTCAAATCAATTCCTGTTTGATTTGCTAAACAGATTAACACAAATAAGACATCTGCCATTTCGTCTCCTAATTTTTCTTTTGCCGTCGCTTCATCCTCTTTGCGCTTGAATGATTGTTCACCGTATATCCGAGCCATTAAACGAGCCACCTCTCCAACTTCTTCTGTTAAGATCGCCATATTGGTCAATTCATTATAATAGCGAATACCGATGGTTTGTATCCAATTGTCCACTTCTTTTTGTGCGGTTTCTATTGTCATAATTTCAACTTTATTTTTAAGGAATGTAATATTAGGTATCTGTAGGAAAATTTACAATTAGATTCCCTTATTTTATCTCCTTATTCTCCATCCTTTTTAAAACAATCTACGTATTTTAAAATATAAAAAAGGATTTGGCCGTTCAGTTAGCAGCTTTTAACAAACTTATCATTAGAGTAATTAAATGATTACTTTTGTTTTCTCCTCTAAAAGCGAGTACAATCCAACATCTCCATACTTTACAATTAGATAGTATAGGGGTGGCTACGGTCATCAAGCAAACAACTAAAAAATTAAATAACAACATGGATAAAATTAAAATTCTTTGGGCGGATGATGAAATTGATTTATTGAAGCCACAGATTATGTTTTTGGAGAAGAAGGGTTATGAAATGATTACCGTCAGCAATGGCTATGATGCCTTAGAAGAATGTGAAACCCATAATGACATTGATGTTGTTTTTTTGGATGAATCTATGCCTGGTATTACTGGTTTAGAAACTTTGACAAAGGTTAAAGATGCTTATCCGCATTTGCCCGTTGTTATGATTACTAAAAATGAGGCAGAAAATGTAATGGAAGAAGCTTTAGGTGCTCAAATTACTGATTACTTGATTAAGCCTGTTAACCCTAATCAGATTTTATTGACCCTTAGAAAGATAATTGATGGCAAACGATTGATTAAAGAGCGTACGTCATCTGATTATCAACAAGAATTTCGTCATCTTTTGATGGAAATCAATAGTGGTTTGGATTTTAAATCTTGGGTCGATACTTACCAAAAAATAATTGGCTGGGAATTAAAATTAGATAACTCGAACACCACGGAGATGTCTGATATTTTGACGATGCAAAAAAGTGAAGCGAATGCTGCTTTCTCTAAATTTATTATCAAAAATTACATCAAATGGGTCAATGAAGATATCGAAGCGCCTATTATGTCTAATAACTTAATGCGCCGAAAGATTTTTCCAGAAATGAAAAGTGGTCGCCCTACAGTGATGGTCTTAATGGATAATTTACGCTATGACCAATGGAAAATTTTAGAACCAATTATTAGTGAATTATATAGAATAGAAGAGGAAGATTACTTTTATAGTATTCTGCCTACTTCTACTCAGTACAGTAGAAATTCCATCTTTTCTGGATTAATGCCTTCCGAAATTGAAGCTTATTATCCCAACTGGTGGAAGAATGATAATGAAGAAGGTGGAAAAAATTTGCATGAAGCCGACCTCCTTAATGAACAAATTGGGCGGACTTTTAGAAAGCCTGTTAAGTTTGATTATACTAAAATTACCAACGTTTATCATGCTAAGCAGATGAACGATAATATCCTAAATTATTTACACAATGATTTAACCGTCATTGTTTATAATTTCATTGATATGCTGTCTCACGCACGAACAGAAATGGAAGTGTTGAAAGAATTAGCTGGAGATGAAAAAGCTTATCGGTCGTTGACCCGTTCTTGGTTTTTGCACTCTCCATTATGGTCTGCCTTACAAAAAATCGCTGAAAAAGATGTGCAAGTTATTATCACTACTGACCACGGCACCATTCGTGTGCATCAACCTTCTAAAGTAGTAGGAGATAGAGAGACAACCACCAATCTTCGATATAAAGTAGGTAGAAATTTAAAGTACGATAGACGAGATGTTTTGGAAGTAAGAAACCCTAAAAAAGCCCTATTGCCAAAACCAAATGTGAGTTCTACTTTTATTTTTGCCAAAGAAGATAAATTTTTCTTGTATCCGAATAGGTATAATTACTTTAATAATTACTATAAAAACACCTTCCAACATGGCGGTATTTCATTAGAAGAAGTTATTTGTCCAATTGTTCGATTATCTCCAAAAAGACAAAGTTAATAGCTTAATATACTGATTTATTCACAATAAAAATCCCCAAGTTACTTACAGTAACTTGGGGATTTTTATTACGCTTGCTAAATTTCTTTACACAGAAAAACTTTCTCCACAAGCACAAGTTCTTGCTGCATTTGGATTATTAAAATAAAAACCTTTTCCATCTAAGCCTCCAGAAAATTCCAGTGTCGTATTAAATAGATATAATATACTTCGAATATCTGTAACGATTTTTATACCATTATCTTCAAAAACTTGGTCATCTGGTTTATCTACATTATCAAAATCCATACTATAGGACAAACCAGAACACCCCCCACTCGTTACACTGACACGAACAAAATAATTTTCATCGTATTTTTCTGTTGCTTTTACTTCATAAATTCTCTCCTTTGCTGAATCTGCTACAAATAACATGGTTGTAAATTTTTATTTATTCTCGGATAAACGCTGAAAACAATCAGTTTATCAGCGTTTTTTTTAGTCAAAACACGCTTTCACAATATTTCTCAAACAAATGTATCTACTCTAAAAACAATAAGCAATAGCAAAAAGGTTCAATTGATTATAAAATTCCTTCTTTGAACATTTCCCATACTGGACTTAATGCTCTTAATTGTGCCGTTCCTGTTTTTACTTTTTCTATCGTAAAATCAATTTCTTCTTCGGTTGTAAATCTACCTAAACTAAATCGAATAGAAGACTTTGCCAAATCATCTACTAAGCCCATCGCCGTCAATACATGTGACGGGTCAAGAGATGCAGATGTACAGGCAGACCCTGTAGCTACTGCAATATTTTGGTTAAAAGTCATTAATAAACCTTCACTATCCACATGTCGGAACGACAAATTACTTACTTGTGGCAGGCGGCTGTCTGTACTCCCATTCACCATACATTCTTCTACTTCGCTGACTAGTGCTTTTTCTAATTTATCTCTCAATAAACTTACCCTAATCGCTTCTGCTTCCATTTCTGCTTGGGCAATTTCAGCGGCTTTCCCAAACCCAACTATTCCAGGAACATTCAGGGTCCCTGAACGCATACCATCCTCATGGCCTCCGCCATCAATTTGAGCAGTTAGTTTTACTCTAGGTCTTTTCCTGTTTACATATAAAGCACCTACCCCTTTAGGGCCATACATTTTGTGGGCGGTAAATGCCATCAAATGAATACCATACTCTTTTGGATTAGTGGGAATTTTTCCAACTGCCTGTGTCGCATCACTAAAAAATAACACGCCTTCTTCCTCACATATTTTCCCAATCTCCGCCATTGGTTGAATGACACCTGTTTCATTATTTGCCCACATGATGGATACTAAAACTGTCGTCTCTTTTATAGCTGCTTTTAATGCAGTGAGGTCGATTAAACCCGCTTCATCCACTTTTAAATAGGTAACTTCTCCCCCTATTTTTTCAATATGTAAACAAGTATCTAAAACTGCTTTATGCTCCGTTTCTACAGTAATGATATGATTGCCTTTCCTTCGATACATCTCAAACACTCCTTTTAATGCCAAATTATCCCCTTCTGTTGCACCAGAGGTAAACACTATTTCCTTTTCTTCTGCTCCAATTAAACTAGCAATTTGGCCTCTTGCATGAGACACTGCTTCCTCTGCTTCCCAACCATACGGATGACTTCGACTCGCTGCATTGCCTGCCATCGTCGTAAAAAAAGGCAACATAGCTTCTACTACTCTTGGGTCACAAGGAGTAGTGGCATTATAATCTAAATATATTCTCTGTTTTTTTTTCATGCGCTACTTGATATTATTTCAATACAATATCTGGTTAATGGTATATTTAATTATGTAAAATCTTATCGAATAATCGCTTCTAATACTCTTCACTAAAATAACTATTTTTTACTAATAAACCCAAGTTGCGGACAATGAAAGGAAATAAGGCAATTTTTGGAAATTTTACGGCGAAGCAAGTAAAATGCACCAAAAATTAACGCACCTGCCGGCATAGGCAGGTTTTCTTTCTTTAAGAATTGTCCGCAAGCTTGAATTAATAAAGTTGTAGGCATAAGAAAACCCTTTGCAATATTTCTATTACAAAGGGTTCTAATTATTTATTCAAAAAGAAGAATTTAATTATCCTTCTGTCTTTTCTTCTACAATTGTTTCTTCGTTGACGATTTCTGTAATAGCAGCTCCGTTCGTTACAACATCCTCTAGTTCCTCTGTCATTGTTGTTTCTATTACTACCTCAGGTGCAGCAACTTCTTCTGCGACTGGTGCAATGGCTTCAACTTCTACAACTGGCTCTGGTGTAGGCTCCTCCTCTACTACGGGCTCGGTAGCTTCTACAACAGGTTCAGGCGTAGTGGCAGCTTCTACAACTTTACTTACCGCGGCAGCTCCTGCTGCTGCTGCTGCCGTGGCAGCTACAACTGGTTTAACCTCAGTACTTTTGGTCACTATTGCTTCCGCTGCTTTTTCTAACTTGCCATCATCGTCTTTTCGGGCTAGTGCTGTTGCAGCTATTGATTGAGCAATTTTTTCTTTTGCCGCTGCTTTTGCCGCTGCAATTTCGCCTTGCTTTTGGCGCTTAGATTCTTTTTCTTTTTGTCCAGCTACTCTTCTTTCTAAGTCAGATTTAGTTTGAAGCATTTCCTTCAACTTCTCTGTCTTAGAACGAATACGTTCCTTCGTCATTTTAATCTTAGCTTGTCGAATCTGTGCCTCTAATTGTCCGTCAGAAGAATCAATTTTCCGTTGTTGGAAACTTAAATCATCTTCATCTCGTGCAATGGATTTTTGCATCTTTTCTATCGCACCTATCAACCCTTTATATCTACGATCTAAACGATCTAAAGCAGAAGACTCATTATTGGCATTAGGACCAAAACGTTTCTCTTTAACTACTTTAAAAGTCGCATCTAAACGTTCCCATATTTTAGAACGGTGCTCTCTCGTTAATTTTATTTCTCTGAAACTTCTTTGCAGTTCTTTTAATTCGTCAAAAAGTGCAGGTAACCTTGTTCCTTCTTCTGCTCTCTTTTCTAAACTTACTAAGGTCTGAATGAATTGATCGTGATGACCTTGAGAAGTCATACGAAACTCTTCATCTAAGGCAGAACGTAATTCCTTCAATTTGCCAAATAATGCATTAGTATCATCTCTTAAAGCATCGGCATGGCCTCTTAATAAGTTTCTTTCTCGAACTTGGTCTTGAACCTTAGCCCAAAAAGTCTTCAACTCATTCCAAGTATCATTATTGAATGACTTCAACTCTGCTACTTTTCCCTTAAGCTCGACTAGTTCGGATTGATACACTTCATTCAGCTTAGAAGATAGCACCACAAAATGCCATTCTGTTTGTGCTCGTTGAATAATGTCTCCTCTTTCTACCTTTATTTCTACAGGCAAAAGGCTGTCTGTCATTGAAAGTTCTCTTTCAAGGTGGGTAGCACTTTCTGGAAAGGGAACGGCTACATCATTTCTCCAATCGCCTAACAATTGTCGGGCAAATTCGTCGGTGGCTACGGCTTCTGGGAAAGTCCAAATATCTACCTTGTTATCTTCCGGTCTCAATTGCATAGCAATTAAAATCTTCTCTTCCGTTGCATTGGAGCCCCACAAAACAAGTTTAGTCTTCATATTATACAAGTATGTGTTATACGTAAAACGGTTTTTATGCCGCTAATTAAAACTCAATGAATCTTTTAAATATCAATAAAAATAACTTCCACATTTAAGTTTTAGAATTGACTTTTTTTTATAGGTTTTCAATCCATTAAAAAAGAAATCATTTGCAAAACAGGAAACTTATTTTTTCATCGTTCTATTGATTTCAAAATGATTCACTTTAGTATTTTGATACAAAAGTACATCAAAGCGTTTGATGCATTATTGGATTTGTTTTTTCCAAATCCAATAATGCATTGTCTGGTCATTTACTAACGATTAGCTTTGAATCAGCAAGCAATACATTTAATACTGAAAAAAAGCTTACCTGTTACGTAAATTTAACAATATAAAATATTATTTTCCAAATATTTAACTTCTTCAAGTTATAATTTGGGGGTTAAACTGCTACTTTTTCGCTTCCTACAAGGTTTTTAGCTACTAAATACTCTGCAATTTGCACCGCATTCGTTGCAGCCCCCTTTCTTAGGTTATCTGCTACTACCCATATATTTAACGCATTATCCGCTGATTCGTCTCTTCGAATTCTACCCACAAATACCTCATCTTCGTTCTTTGCAAAGCGTGGCATTGGGTAACTATCCTTTTTTAAATCATCTAAAACAATTACGCCATCGGCATCCGTTAGTAACTGTTTTACATCCGCTACTTCATAAGGTTTGGCGAATTCGATATTCACTGTTTCTGAATGCCCTCCATGTACTGGAACTCTCACTGCTGTTGCCGTAATTCTCAAACTGTCATCCCCAAAAATCTTTTTGGTTTCATGAACCAATTTCATCTCTTCCTTAGTGTAATCGTTTTCTAGAAAAATATCACAATGTGGAATGCAGTTATCAAAGATTGGATGCGTATAAGCCATCTCCTCTTTTGTTAAAGGCGTATCGTGCTTTTCTGCCTCATACTGCCTTACTGCTTTTACTCCCGTTCCTGTTATTGATTGATAAGTTGAAATAACCAATCGGTTTATGTTGTATGCTTTATGCAATGGCGCCAAAGCAACAACCATTTGTATAGTTGAACAATTTGGGTTTGCAATAATCTTATCTGCCTTTGTTAATTCATTTGCATTAATTTCTGGAACAATCAATTTCTTCGTCGGGTCCATTCTCCATGCTGAAGAATTATCAACAACAGTTGTACCTACTTCCGCAAATCGAGGTGCCCATTCTTTTGAGACACTTCCTCCCGCAGAAAAAATAGCAATATCTGGTTTAGCTGCTACTGCCGCTTCTAAACCAATTATCGTATGCTCTTTTCCTTTGAAAGTTAATTTTTTACCAACTGAACGCGCAGATGCGACTGGTAAGAATTCAGTAATTGGAAAATTTCTTTCTGTTAGTACTTCACACATTACAGTACCAACTAATCCGGTTACGCCAACAACAGCAACTTTCATCTTTCAAAAATTATTTATTCGACTTCTTAATAATAGATTTTTCAATCTTTTACTTTCCATCTTTATATTAAAGTAATTGAACATACGAACTATCTTTAAAATTTGTTGCTGACTAGCAAAAATTCTATTAAATTAATAGGTTCCGTATATTCGTTAATTTTAAGTTTACAAAGATAGGGGCATTTTACGTTTATTGCTACTATAAACTAGTCTAACCCTATCTGTTGTCGTCATAATATTTACATCATTCATTAGACATGATCAAAATAATAAACCTTTTTTGTCTTGTATACACTTTTTTGTCTGTCTTAGTTCCTCTTAAGGCGCAAATGATGGATAATTTCTCGGATGGTAATTTTACCCAAAACCCAACTTGGGAAGGAACAACTACTCATTTTATTATTAATGATATTGAACAACTTCAATTAAACGCAGAAAGTAGTGGTACCGCTCGTCTCCATACCAATGTTAACCTTCAAACAGAAATGGTATGGCAACTTTTTCTTAAAATGGATTTCAATCCTTCCAGCTCTAATCTTACAAGAATATATTTACAATCAGCTGATATTGACTTGCTAAATAGCTCCGGTTATTTTTTGGAAATTGGAGAAACAGGCAGTGATGACGCGCTCAAATTATACCGTCAAGATACTGGCTCCAAAACACTACTAGCCACTGGAACTATAGGTGCTGTTGCTAATACCCCAAATATTTCTATTCGTATCTCTAGAAACAACAATGGTGATTGGCAACTTTTTGCAGATTATTCAGGAGGAGATAATTTTGTATTAGAGGCTACTGCAAATGATGCGACATATATGCAAAATGGTCTTTATACGTTTGGCTTTTATTGTAAATATTCTGCTACAAGAATTCAAGATTTTTTCTTTGATGACATTTTTATTCAACCTTTAAGTGAAGACAATTCGCCTCCTACTCTAACTAATATTATCGCTACTGATGAAAAAACGGTCCTCCTTACTTTTAATGAATCTATCAATGAAATAATAGCAAATAATATAACAAATTACACCATTGACAAAGGCATTGGCAATCCTTCTGAAACGAATCTAGCAGCATCGAATCAAGTAATTTTAACGATAGATAGTGAGTTCGTCCATAATGAAGTGTATACCCTCTTTATTGAAAATATCGCAGACCTTTTTAATAATAAACTAAGTGATTTTGACACAACTTTTACTTTTTTAAAAGTTGAAACTGCCGAACAATACGATATCCTTATCAATGAAATTATGGAAGACCCTACCTTAAATGGTGGTGGAACTTTGGGTTTACCCGAAGAAGAATATGTAGAATTATATAATCGAAGTAATAAAACCATCAATTTAGAAGGATTCACCTTCACGGACGGGAGTTCCAATATTGCAACTTTCCCTTTTTACCAAATGGCACCAAATACTTATTTAATTATTGGTAAGCCGATGGCTAATTCCCTAAGTGATTTGGGGACTTTTTTAGACTTGTCGAAGTTTCCAACCTTGAGCTCAGCAGAAGAATTAGTGCTAAAAGATGAATTCGGAGCAACCATTGATGTCGTTAGTTATACCCAAGATTGGTATGGGAATTCGACTACTGCGGGAGGTAGCTATGCTTTGGAAAGAATTAATCCGAATGATCCATGTGTGGGGAGTTCTAATTGGCGAGCTTCTACCTCTTTTTTGGGTGGTACGCCTGGTAAAGAAAATGCAGTAATTGATTTATCACTAGGTGCTTCTTCCTTCAATTTGGTGGATGCTTACCCTCTTGACGCCCTTCAAATACGATTAACTTTTGATAAAAATGTAGCTGTCGAAGATTTAATAGATATTTCTAATTACACGCTTACGAATAACTTTATTTCTAATGTCGTTTTATCAGAAAGTAATTTTAATCAGGTTATTCTTCAATTACAAAACCCTTTAGCCCCCAATTTAATTGAAACGATTTCATTGAGCACTTCTTTTACCGATTGTATTGGCAATCCTATTGATGGTCAATCCAGTCACCTGATTTCACTGCCTGTTTTAGCAAGTGCAAATGATATTCTGATTAATGAAATTTTATTCAATCCACAAACAGGTGGTTCTGATTTTTTAGAACTATTTAACCATTCTGACAAGGTCATTGATTTAAATGGCTTATTCTTAGCCAATCAAGCCTTAGAAAACCCTCAATTTAAACCCATTGACATCCAAAAATTATTATTTCCAAGTGACTACGTTGTTTTGACAGAAAGTCCTGTAGATATAAAAAATCGATATACCGTGGAAAATCCAACGGCAATATTCAATCAAGACTTGCCTACTTTTGATGATAAAGATGGGAATGTATTGCTTTACGCAATTGATGGTTCGGAGACTGTAGCTGTCGATGAATTTGATTATTCAGCTGATTTTCACAATCCATTATTAAATGATAAAAATGGCGTTTCTTTGGAACGTATTAGTACAAACTTGCCAACGCAGGATGCAGGCAACTGGCATTCAGCAGCTGCTAGTGTCGGTTCTGCTACCCCTACTTATCAAAATTCACAACAAATTATAGTTAGCGAGGAAGATGCCAATATTTTTTCTTTGTCTAGTAATCGCCTATCCCCTGACGGAGATGGCTTTGAAGACATTTTACAAATTAATTATGAAACGGACCAAAATGGGTATGCGGCGACTATCCATATTTTTGATGCCGCAGGTCGCCTGATTGATAAAATTGCACAAAACGAATTACTCGCTAATGTGGGGTCTTTTAAATGGGAAGGCACTACTTCAGACGGTCAAAAAGCTCGAACAGGCATCTATGTTCTTTGGATTGAATATGTGAACTTAAATGGTGATGTGGGACAGATGAAAGAAGCGATTGTGGTGGCAGAAAGATTATAATCCTCTATCGTTTTAAAAATCTATAGAAAAACTGATATTCGGTGTAAAACCAAGCATCAACGCTTCGATACCCGTTATTTGATTAATTGGTTGATTATTGTCTCCTCGTTCATTCGGAATAGAACGGATATACTGTTTATACTTCACATTTTCTCTATTCAATACATTAAAAATAGAAGCTCCAACTCTCGCCTTTGTTGGACCGATATTAAATTTATAACCAGCAGAAATATCTAATCTAATATAATCCTTTAGGTAGGAAATTCTATCGTTAGCAGTCAACAACCTCCTATCTTGTTGCCCATCAATGATGGTTAAGTCGGTATAAGCTCGACCAGAACTGAAAACATAGACTGCTGAGAAATCAAATTTTTTATACCGATATTGATTGACCCATTTTATCTGATGACGGCGATCATCAAGTGAAGGAAAGGGATTGCCATTATCTATTTTTGGAAAACTATGCGTTGTCTTACTCAAGGTGTAAGATAACCAACCTGTATAATTTCCTGCACTCTTTTTTAATAAAATATCTATTCCTTTAGATACACCTGTTCCATTATAAAATTCAAATAGTTTATTAGAAGAGGTATTAACCAAATCTGTTAAAAATCCATTAGCAGTGGGTGCAAATTCTGTTACCCCATCCATTTTTTTATAATACGCTTCCACATCTAGCTCAAAGTCATCATTTTTTAAATTAAAACCTAACATACCTTGCTGGGAAGAGGCAACGGGGGACGCTCCTATTTTGTCTGTACTTAAAACCCAGTAATCGTAACTTTTGCCAAAGCGGTCTTCTCGCTCATTTGTTCTTAAGAACTGATAATATTGACTACCCGAAGCTTTTAAATGTAATTGTTCTGAAGCTTCATAGGTAAGACTTATTCGCGGTGATAAATAATTCTTTTGAGTAATGGTGTAATAAGTACTTCTTAAGCCTAATCCAAGATTAAATTTATTAACGCCCTTTAGATTATATTGCAAATAACCAGAATGTTGACTACCTGTTAAATCTTGACTTAATCGGTTTCTATTATCCACCATTAAATCAGAAGTTACTTCATTATTGACCAAATGATACCCAAAAACTAGTTGCTGTTTTTCATCAACCTTCAGCGCATTTTTGATATTTAATTCCGTGCCTTTAATGGTATTTGAAAAACTATTCGTTAAGGTCAACGCCGTATCTATTCTAGTATTCTCAACAGTGATTGGCGGCATTCCAGGTTTGGGAGGAAGTGGCTTTCTAGTTATTTCCCGAACTAAAGTAGAATTAATAAACTGGTCTTCACTATAAGTAGAATATGCTAAATTAATATTGGTGTTAATCTTTGAATTCCATTGATGGTCTAATTGTAAACTAGCCCCTTGATTATCCCATTGAGCAAACTCATCAAGGTTTTCTATATTTTTAATCTCGTCTCTTCTATTTCCTCTATTGTTCTGGGTATCAAAGAATATTTCATAAGTAGAATTTAATTCATCATACCCTCTAAAGTAACTAGTAGAAATAGTTGATTGTTCGCTAATCTGCCAAATCCATTTAGCATTAAAATCATAAAATTTAAACGCAGGATTTATTTTTGACAAAGTTAAAGCATTATCATTTTGAAAGTCATCTGTCTCATTGATTAGGCTAAACAAATCGGTATCCGCTACATTTTTATTAGTCGTTCTCCCTCCTACTAACAAACCCATTTTTTCATTAATTGGCAATGTCAAATGCGCACTAGTGGTTAATAAATCTGTTTGTAATTGCCCGCCAATTTTTGGTTCAGATATGCCGTGTGAAGCTAAATCTATAACACCTGCTGTCCGACCGCCATATTCTACAGGAAAAGCATTTTTAAATACTTTCACTTGGTTAACAATATTAGGGTTAATTGCACTAAAAACCCCATAAAAATGGTCCACTTTGTATAACGTAATCCCATCAAAAATGACCATATTTTCATCCCCATTACTACCTCGGATTTTTAGTTCAGAAGACAAATCATCTGAAGCCGAAATGCCAGGTAATAATTGTAAGCCTCTAAAGACATCACCACCACCAAAAGAAGGTAAATTATTGAGTTGATTTGCATTTAAAACCATCGAACCATCCGCTTGATTAACCGAAACAGTGGGTAGTTTTTCTATAATCGTCACCTCTGCAAAATCTAATGATTTGGTTTGCAAATCAATTTGCAAGTCTGTCAATTTTTCCTCTTTAGTCCATGAAAAGACTCTTGGAATATAGCCTAAATATTGTACAGAAAGGGTGCCTTCTGTTTCGTTAGAATTTATTGTTAAAGAAAAATTGCCCTCCTCATCAGTAGAGCAACCTTCGTTTGTAGCTGGACAATAAACGGTAGCATAAGCAAGTGGTGTTTTACTATTACTATCTTTAATTTTTCCCGTAAAAATATATTGATGAGATTTTTTTGAGGAAGAATCAAGCGTCAAATTCTCCACCCTACGTACCAATATCCGATTGTCTTCCGTCAATTGGTATTCTAAATTCGTATCAGAAAATATAGTTGTTAATGCAGTTTTTAAGTCCTTAGATTGGATAGTCTTGGTAATGATTACCTCTTTGACTGATTCATAATCGTAGGCAACTTTTAGATTATATTTTTCTTTAAGTATTTCAAAAACTTTGGGCATAGCCACCCTTTTAAACTTTTCACTAATAAGCACAGTTTCTGTTTGACAGAACACTCCGATAGTAATGAATAAAAGGAAAAATGAAGTAAGTAATCGCTTCATATATTATATGTATGCTTCAATGGATTAAACTCGATGCCAGATACTGGCTACTGGATACTTGTTTCTAGATACTTGATGTTCGTATCAAGAATTAAGTAGCGTTTTAAATAGGTCTTTTATTTCGTTTTTATAGTCACTTTTTTTCCGTTAATGGTATATTCTGCATTTAATTGAAATAATACCTCTTTTAATGCTTTTTCTAAATCGCCTTTTTTGAAGGTATAGTTTCCTACTCTCTTTGTTAATGCAGTCTCACAATCAATCGATATATTAAACTGTCTTTCCATTTCTTCAATTGCTTGTTCAAAAGTTGCATCTACTAGGTAAAAATCGCCACTTCTCCACCCTGTCTGTTTCGAAATATCTGTCTCGTAAACGGGCTCTAAAACTGATTTCTCCTTATTCAACTTTGTGCCTAATCCTTTGGTTAAGATTTGCTCACTTCCATTTGCAGTTACCCTCACTTTTCCTGTTCTACAATCTACTACCAAATTACCGTCTCTTGTATTCACATTAAAACTTGTCCCTAATACTTCTACTGTACCATTTGGTGTAATCACTTTAAAAGACTGTCCTTTTTCTACTTCAAAAAATGCTTCTCCCTCTAAATTTACTATCCGCTCTCCATCAAAATCTCCTGCTTTAAAAGTAATTTTAGAATCTGCATTTAAATCAACTTTAGAATTGTCGGGTAAGGTATAAGCCAAATTTTCACCCGCTCCAATGTCTACCGTTGTCGTAGGGTTATAAAAAGTGAAAAAAGCTACCAACCCAATACATGCTGCTGCGGCATATCCAATCCATCTTCTTCTGCCAATAGACCGAACAACCGCTGTTTCTTTTTCTGCTGTCGCCGTGGCACTATCAATTTTATCCCAAAGGTTTTTGATTTGCGTTTCAGAAGGTTCTCGCTCCTTTATCTGGATTGATTGCACTATAGATTTGGCAGCCTTTATATCTCCTTCTTTTTCAGGATTATTGCTTATCCATTTCGTCCAAAAAGCAGTGGCTTTCTGGTCTTTGCCTTTTACCCATCGAATAAACGAGGGGTCTTCTGCAAAGTCTAATTCATCATATTTTGTATATTTTTTTTCCATTCCTGTCGCTTAATGTCGATAAAAAAATAAGTCTGCTATTTAAAAGACTTATTTCTTATCTGATTTAAAAGGTATATTTTATAATATTCCTTAATTAATTCAAGTTGCGGACAATTCTTAAAGAAAGAAAACCTGCCTATGCCGGCAGCGTTAATTTTTGGTGCATTTTACTTGCTTCGCCGTAAAATTTCCTTATTTCCTTTCATTGTCCGCAACTTGGGTTAATTAAAATAATTCGTCAAGATAAGTACTTCTCGTAGTTGCGTTATACCTGAATCTACATCCACTCGTTCCACTATGCATAATGCTCGTACAACTTCTATTTTCTTGAGCATCTTCATGAGACCGCTCTAAATAACAATGTCCTAATTCGTGAAAAACAACAAATTCTTTTTCTAAATCTGTCGCTCTATTCCAATAATTAATATCAATATTTACTTTTCTAGTTGAACTTGAGCTATAACTACATTGCCCTGCAACATCTTCCTCTTCTATTTCTAATAAAAATCCTTCTATTCTCTTTGCTGTTAAATCTATTGTCTGTCCTCTCAATGTTCCTTCTTCAACAAACTTGTCAAAGTAAGGCTGTAATTCTGCATCAATGGTCAATTCTTCTACTATTAAATTTTCGTTATTTTCTTTTGCACACCCTATTAATAATGTGCTAATTGAAAAACAGTAAATAATGAAAATAATGGAATTTTTATTAGTGAAGTTCTTCATAAGAATAGGATTTAATTAATGTCATTCATACACATAAGGCAGCTTAAGTTGATTTGTACTCATTTTTTTTAAATTATTATTTAAAAATTCTGATAGTCTAAATTAGAAACTAAAATTATCTAATTGTAGCAGCATTAATATAATAGGTAATAGCGCCCCTTTTAGTTTCTTTAAAGCATTGGAAACTAGATTTCGAACCGACTGATAATTTAACTCCATAATTTCTCCTATATCTTCATAATCCAAACCAGACACATATTTTAAGTAGATAACTTCTTTTTGTCGTTTGCTTAAATTTTCCATCGCTACTTTTACTTCTGCTGCTCTTTCCTGTGATAATTCTAAAGCTATCAGTTTTTGGTCCACAGCTACTTCTACCTCAAAATCTAATTCCGTCGGCTCCTTATCAGATACCCACTTTTTAGAACGGTCCAATTGGCGAATCACTTTTCTTCTCAAGGCTACCAATAAATAGCGCTGAATAGAATCCGTCATACCCAAACCTTCTCGATTCTTCCAAAGCTCTATAAATAGGTCTTGAATGCAATCTTCTATGACTTGGTCATTTCTAGAAAATTTTCTTCCATATTTTAATAAACTGGAAATATAAGTGGAATAAATCTGCTCTAAGGCTGATTTCTTTCCTTCTTTTAGTTGTTTCCAAAGTAATATATCACTCATTCACAGTTGATTATGTAAAATTTAAAAGCGCATGTAAGTTACAATTTTTCTATCGGAATGAACGATAAGTATCCGTCATTTGATACACGAAAAACTTTTTTTTAAATTTTTTATTTTTTTTTGAGTACAAAGATAAAACTCCTGACTTATAGAATTGTAAGCGAGGAAATGAAAATCAAAAAAGTAATTATCCTTAGAACTAAGAAAAAGTACATTTCAAATTTTCATCCCAATAATTGATGCTCTTGAAATATTCTTAAAAAAGAAATCACCTACTTTTCATTTCACTCGCACTATTAATAACTAAAAAAAAATTAAGAATTTATGTTGAACAGAATTTTCAAATTTAGTACCCTTATCGCTTTAGCACTTGTTTTTGTATTGACTTCTTGTGACAAAGAAAATTTAGATGAATTAACTACTGAAAATTTCACTACTCAAGCTGAAAATCGTCAAGATGGTGAAAGAAGTGGAAAAGGAAAAAGGAATGGAAAAGGAAAGCGTGGTGGTAAATGTTTTACACCTGTATTTCCAATTACTTTAAACTTCCCTGATGGTACCGGAACGGAAGTAGCAGATAAAGAAGCTGCTAAAGAAGCAAAAACTACTTGGAAAGAAGCAAATCCTGACAGTGAAGAAAGACCAACTATTGCGATGCCTTTTGATGTCTTACTAAAAGATAGTTCTACTTTAACTATTACTAGCGAAGAAGATTTAGCTGCTTTAAGAGCAACTTGTGGAGAAGGTAAAGGTGGCCGTGGTAAAGGTAAAAGATGTTTTAAACCTGTCTTCCCTTTTACTATTAATTTTCCTGATGGCACCGCAACGGAAGTAGCAGACAGAGCAGCAGCGAAAGCAGCGAAAAAAACTTGGAAAGAAGCAAACCCTGACAGTGAAGAAAGACCAACTATCGCTTATCCATATGATGTTGAGTTAGCTGACGGAACAACGGCTACGGTAACTAACGATGAAGAAGTAGCAGCTCTTAAAGCAAGTTGTAATACTGATACGGAAGAGGAAGATACTGACAATAACTAGAAGAGAATTAGTAATCAAAAATATATAAAGTCTTCGATGGATTAGAAAGTGTTCCTCTGCTGATAAACGTATCAGCAGGGGGATTTTTTATTTATTGTAGATGAAAAAAGTTGGTTTCTAACATCTAGCTTTAGCCTTCTTTTTCTAGCCCGAAAAGCTGTCTAGAAAAAGAAAACTAAAGCAAGATGACCAATTTCTTTTCATAGTTGAAGTGCTAAGGAACAATTTTTATACCCATCAACAATTTACAATTCTTGACAACAATCAATCCTTATCGGTGTTTATTCTTTACTTTTTCACATGCAAACTATACACTGTTTGCCGCAAACCTAAAAATGAGCATTAAAGAAAAGTATAACTTAGATAACGACGATGTTGACCGTATTATAGAAATGGCTTGGGAAGACCGTACTCCCTTTGATGCTATTACTTTTCAGTTTAGTTTGCCTGAGAAAGATGTGATTGCCTTGATGCGACAAGAGATGAAAAAAAGTAGTTGGAAAATGTGGCGAGCAAGAGTACAAGGACGTGCTACTAAACATGCAAAAAAACGAAACTTTACGGAAGGAAGGCATAAATGCACTCGCCAAAAACAAGTATCTAATAATAAAATTTCTAAACGCTAGGTTTTTTAAATGATGAACGATAAATGATGAATTCGTCAACTTGTAAATTTATCTGCACATCGCTCGCTATTTTTATACAGACTCAAACTGTAATTTTGCTAAGCCGCTGTATAGCCCTTCTTCGATTATAGATAATTCATCGTGTGTTCCTTGCTCTTCTATCACTCCATTATTTAACACGTAAATCGTATCGACGTCTCGAATGGTAGCCAAGCGGTGAGCAATGATAATAGACGTTCTACCTTCCATCAGATTATTCAAAGCATCTTGTACTAACCTTTCTGATTCGGCATCCAACGAGGAGGTTGCTTCATCTAATAAAAGGATAGTTGGGTTTTTCAAAATCGCTCTGGCAATGGCGATACGTTGACGTTGACCACCTGATAGTTTAACTCCTCGCTCTCCTACTATCGTTTCTAATCCTTCTGGAAAAGATTGGATAAATTCCCAAGAATTAGACTTTTCTGCCGCTGCAATTACTTCTGCCTCGGAAGCATCTTCTTTACCGTATAAAATATTTTCTTTTATGGTGCCTCCAAATAGAATTACTTCTTGTGGCACCAAGGCTAGGTTGTTTCTAAAATCTCTGATATTCTGTCCATAAATACTTTGCCCATCTACTAAAATATCTCCATCCGAGATTTGATAAAATCGTAATAATAATTGGATAATCGTAGATTTACCTGTTCCACTTGGCCCTACCAATGCTACTTTCTGTCCTGATTTAATTTTTAAATCAATCCCTTTTAAAATCGGAATATCTGGTCGGGTAGGATAAGTGAAATGTACATTCTTGTATTCGATATCTCCTGCAATTTTTTGAGGTGTAATCACAGGATACTTTTCTAAATCTATCTCACTTTGGGTATCTAAAATTTCTCTAACTCTTTCTGTCGCTCCAAATGCTCCTAAAATCTCTGGATAAAAATTACCTAAACTCGCAATCGACCCACCAATAATAAAAGTATAGGTCACAAAAGCGACTAGTTCTCCTGCGGAAATTGTTCCATCTTGAACCATCATCGCACCTTGCCATATAATAAAAAATAAAGCGCCAAAAAGTATGGTAATAATAAATGTGGCAAATAAGGCACGTCCACGAGCGTATTTCATAGCAATTTTAACCACACTATCAATGGAAGAAGAATATCTTTTCACTTCAAACATCTCATTCGCAAACGCTTTGACAACCTGAATTGCTTGTAAGGTTTCGCCTAATATAGAATTGGAATCGGCTATTTGTTGTTGCCTTTGCTTTGATAGTTTTCTGATGTACCGACCAAAAAAGATAGCACTAACGACAACAAATGGAATAGTCAACAACATAATTAAGGATAATTTTGGCGTAGTAATCCCTAAAAAAATTATCCCTACTATCAAAATAATTATCTGCCGTAAAAATTCTGCTAAGGTGATAGAAAAAGTACTATACAATTTTTCTACATCTGCAGTTAGTCGGCTAATTAAATCCCCCACCTTATTTTCTTCAAAGAAAGTAATTGGTAAGGATGCCATCTTTTTATATAAGGCTCTTCTCAAATCTGCTGTTCCTTTTTCACTTACATTGGCAAATAGAATGACTCTGGTATAGGATATAAAACCTTGGGCAATCAATAATATAATTAAGCCCCATCCTATATCCTTTAAGGTGTAAGTATGCTCTGCTTTGCCTTGTGCGACATCTACCATTTGTCCTATTAACCAAGGCATGACCATAAAAATCATACTTGTCAGAAAAAGTAATATTAGGCCTCCTAACAACGACCAACGATAAGGTCTAATAAAACCTAGTGATTTGATAGCCTCTCTAAAACTTTCTTGTGTTACCTTTACTTTAGGTGTCTCCGCTAAATCTTTATTTCTTCTTGCCATTTTATATGCAAATTAGGACGATTGTTTACTATTTAACTAACGTATCTCTATTCTTACTACTCCAAAACTCCAACAAAAATACACAGTTATTTATGGTTCTGTCCTAATTTATCTATAAAATGAATTTCTTAATTGATAAAAATGATATTTAAAGGAGAAAATTAAGTTGAGGTTGGGTATAAAAACTTCTTTTGTAAAAATTCATCTTGTAACATCTTAATTACTTTGTGGATGATTGTTATAATTGTTTAATTGCTATCTTGTTGTAAGACATAGCGTTTCGACAATAAGTAGATGAACAGATAGAATCCGCTAGAAGATAGATATTAAAAAAATCCTACCGTGTATTTTTTTGTCTTCCATTATCCGTTAGAAATGAAAAATAAATAACATGAGCCAAGCTACTTGTTCTTTTGCATTCTAAATGCGTTAAAAATACCTGCATCTGCCGGCAGGCTCGCCTTAGCCATGCTATGTCTGGAGGCACCCCATCCGTAAGCGGTTCATTCGTTTTACGAATTCATGCCTCTTTAGAAAACAAAACAACTACGCATCTTGGTCTAACTTATTTAGTTTTCATTCCTTAGCAATCAATCCGTTGGCATCTTTTTTAGTTTTGCCAGCGGATTGTTGCCAACGGATTCATTATTAATTTTTAGCCGACGCTCTATATAACAATTTAAACAATCACACTATACGCTCCAATATATTTATTATGAATCAATATTAGTTGATATCAATATTTTTTATACAACACAAACTAGGTTAATAACTCCACAGGTCATGTTCAAAATTGAAAATCTCTTGCTTGATTTTTTCTGCTTCTAGCAAAGCATCTACGCCCGACCTATAGTCTTCTATTTTTCTATCATGCACATTCGAAGCTTTGATAATCGTACTCGCAAAATAGCGCATCTCCATTAAATCTTCCCAGCTCGTATTCGATGCATCGTTTCTTGGATTAAAAACCCTTTCTTTTGCTAAAATCGGTCGTAGTTCATTATAGGCTACCCAGAATAAAGGGCGTTCATACGAAAAATCACCATTTTCATTATTCACTTCTATTAACGGAGCTACGCCTAAAATACGAACCTTTAAAACGGAATAATGACTGTCGAAATACCAAACTTCCTTGATTCGAATTCGTTTGACATCTTCATAATTTAATTCGTTGGTGATAGGAACTAAAGTCACATTAAAATCATCATCCCACACCTCTACCGTATCTTGTTCAAATAACATTTCTTGTAATTCATTATCTGATAAATTATAAGAAAATTGCTCATCTTCTGGACTATACAAAGTCAGCTCTCCTTTCTCCGCAGCATTGGTCATTATTTTAAAAAACGGAGCTTGAGGGTAAACAAATGGAAGATTCATTTTTTCCCGCACATCGATAATTCGCCAAACATACTTCTTCCACATAATATCTCTTTCTTGAATCGGTGGATAAGGCAAAATTGACTTTTCTTTTAAAATCTTAGATTCAACAATATCACTTACTGGTTGACTAGAAAGGGTATGAATAAAAAACACAAATAATAAAGGGATAACGGATACTAATCTCATTTCTTGGATTGTTTAAAGACTGATAAAATAAAAGCTTAGTTGTTAAATTGCAGTTTCCAAAAAGTGGATTAAACACTATATCTAAATAATCGAACATCTTTTTTACCACATGGGTACTCGTGGTAAAATTGTTAACTCAATTTCTGTCCAAACACTTATTTACCGAATAGTAAAAACCATCCCATTAAGACTTCGGTTTATTTCGTCGCCAGGGCATTTACATTTGATATTGCTGAAATAATAAACATCTCCTCTACTGGCATTATCCACCATTCTTTTAGCTTTGTTTTCATAAGTTCCGCCATTGTTTTTATGAATTTGGGCATCCCCATTTTTAGGGACTCTTGCTATTTCAAAACTCCCGATTCTACAACGTGCTTCGAAATCAAAACCTTCTAAATGAGGTATAATACCTCGTTGTGCTTTAAATTCTGAGGCATTAATCGTTCCGCCATTCTTCCTACCCACTTTGACAACTGGGTCAGGAATTCGCTTAATTCGATATTTAAAACTAGTTGGTTCTAAACCACCACCTGAAATGATGATTTTAGCATCCCCTACTCGACTAGGCGTTGTTACATACTTACCACCACTTGTCTTGCTTAAGGTTACTCCTTCTCCTCGTACTTGAATTTGTCCTGATGGAACACCTGCTACGGAAATAGATAAAGGATTTTCTACGCCTACATATAACACGTTCATCTTATCCGCCGAAATAGTTGCAGAACGCTCTCCTACTTCAAATTCAAATCGCTTGGTAAAAGTCTCCGTTTCTCCTGTCAATGGGTCACGCAAACTAATTTTAGCTGTGTGTTTTTTGATACCTAAACTGGAAGGATTTAATTTAAATAATGCTTTTCCATCTCGGACTGTAATAGGCCGACCATCTACACTTACCGTTAAATTATCAACAGTACTACTGTAAGAACCTAGAAAGATTTCTGCCTCGAAAGGTTCATTTTTAATAACGTAACTTTTGTTCGCTGCTACTACAGGTGTGAATGCATCTTGCTTTCTCGTAATTCCAGTTTTACCCATAAAATGCTTTAACAAAATCGCTTCTGATACCTTCAAATCGTTCTGAAATTTACTCAAGATGGGCAATACCGCTGCTAATGGCATTTGCTGAAAGGTGAATTCTACCCAATTATTTTTAGTCGTATTTTCTGGAATTGGATTGATTTTTAGAGGTAATGTTCGACTAAATCGCTGTTTCTCTTCTTCTTCCAAAATATTTAAAAGATTGTCTTTGGTCGTATTTACCATCTCTTCTAACTCAAAACCTCTTTTGTTATTGACCATAATTCTAGTCGAAATATCCTTATTTCCTTTCTTCATTGGGTGTCCGTTTTCATCTAATTCGCCCCCTTCTGCCATTAATTCTATTCTAATTTCATTAATGAAAGTATTTAACGATTGGGCTGTTTCCACCACCTTCTCCGCTTGTTCCTGATATATTTTAAATTGTGGGTAAGCATCTGCTTGCTTAATAACTTCTGCTAATAATTGTTCGTTCTCGGTTGCTACCAAATTATTGGTTTCGGTAATGCTTTCATCTATCATGAATAAAGCACTCATCACCTCCGCAGAGACGTTTAGGGCTAATAAGGCAGTCAAAACAATATACATTAAGTTAATCATTAATTGACGCGGCTCTTTTGGCATTGACATATTTTTCGATTTTTTAAGAACTTGGCAATAGTGGACTAGCTATATGTATGGACGACATATAGCATTATATCCTACCAAAATCATTTCGGTTGATTAAATCTGGCTATTTAAAAAGCTATTTGATTTATACGAGGAGTTGAAAATGCAGTACTCTCCGGCGAGTCAATAGTATAATGACGAGGAACAAAAAAGTAACAATTTTAAAATGTTAAAATTATAGCTTGATGAGTGCTCTGTCCTAATAAAATCCTTTGAAAAGTAAAAAGCGCAACCTGCTTCAACTAGGAGCAGATTGCGCTTTTACCTTAAAATTGTGTACTTTTTAGGCCTACTGTTTCCATTCAAATGTATGCAACATTACTTTTAAATCTTCTTTGATAAAAGTATAAATAGGCGCTAAAGAATCGGTGTTCACTTGGGAATTAAAATAAAAAGCGCCCCTGAAAAAATGTTCTTGCTGTAAACTATCCGTTAAGAAAAATTGAAAAGGAGATGCGGCAGGACCGTCTACGTCAAAGGTCATTCCTATTACACTTTGCTGGTTTTCAAAAATCTTTTCATCTATAAAACTCGCCTTCTTATTATGCCAATCAGTCATTTTAAAAGCTTGCTTTTGCATATGCTCAATATTATTTTCTTTATCTATTCGTGTATAACTACAATGAAGTTTAGCATCAAAATCTGGAAAGTAAAGATTAAACCAACAGTCATTGGGTGCGGCTTCGCCAAAGAAATATTTGTTCCGTTGGATTTCTGCATAGGCAGGATACTTAAATTCCATATTACAGTAATCTCCAGAAAATTGCTTAAACCCCTTTTCAGGGAACGTCACTTTAGGAAACCCTCTTGGCTTGGGGGTGATAACGGGTTCTTCGCATTGAGTAAAAAACGATAAGATGAGAATGGCAAAAATGGCTTTGATAAGTATTTTCATAGAGAATGAAGATTTTCTTAAGACGAATGGCAATTTATCAATCACGTTCTTTGACAAATTCCGTAGTTTGTCAAAGAACCATAAATTAATGTCCTTTAAAGACGTTTTTTACAGGCTAATTATTTTAAAAAATCAAAAGTAGTGGAAATAAAAGAAAAGATAGGTGAGTAGTAGGCAAAAAAAAGCCGCACAGTGTGTGCGGCTTTTTTCAACAAATTATAATCCCATGAACATATCCAAAATTAATTCTTTAGTTTTCTATTTGGTATTTATATTTCTAAAAGTGCTTTTTATCTAATTTATTAATTTTAGTTCCCTACAAATCTTGCTTTAGAAAGTATGAATTTTAACAAGGCATTCTAAATCCCACTAAAGAGTGCCTTGTTAAATTCAAATCCCATGAACATATCCTAAAATTATTAGCTAATTCTTTTAATTAGCTTTTTGCGTTAATTACTTAACACACTACAAAGATACAGGCAAAGCAAGCCTATTTAAAATACAAAAATGGGTTATTGTGAAAATTTATTGCATTTAAAAAAAATATACATATTTGATTATCAATGATTTACAACCAAATTAAATGTGCATTTTGTGAAAAAAATATCACTTTTTTATTTAAAAAATGAGTTATTTTTTCTTAAAAAAAACTGTTTTGGCTCTTTTAATGTCGTAATTCCGTCAATTTTTTATCAAAATCTAATTATTGAACTGTCTCTATTTTTAATAATACCAAATGGTGCTTATTATTTAGAACGATTTGGAAACCTCTTACTTAACAACCTACCATGATTCTAAATTGCAATTAAATTCTTCTGCTTCTTTTGATTATTAATCCTGCGAGGTTTTTATAATTTATTTACACCTAAAAAACTTCAATGTAACCCTGTCACAAATTGTAATAAATTTTATTTTTTTGAATCAGATTTAATCATAGATTGCTTTTATTCCTACTTTAAGGAAGTTAATTTAAACCCTCACACCAATTTTCCTATCTAAGAGATTATCCTAAAGGCACTTAGTTCAACTCTATCTTTTAACTAAGTTATTCCGTTCCGAGAGACAAGGCATTGTTTATAACTCAATATTAAAACTGATTTTACATTGGTTTTAACCAAACTACTTTTTAATAGCCAAACGAATAGACATGATAACTTTGCATCTAAAAACAATAGCCCCCTTTTTAGCATTCTTCTACCTAATAAATACTATCAATGCAAACGTCTACCCTATTGCACTTAACCAAAGAATCGATGCTTCTACTCAAATTGCAATGGGGAAAATAGTACAACAATATTCCTTTTGGGATAAACACAGGACAAATATATATACCGCTCACCTTATTGAAGTATCCGCTTATTTAAAAAATAATAATACTAAGCAATACATTGAATTAATCACTTTAGGTGGTGTTGTAGATGATGAAGCACAAATCGTCTATCCTAATCTTGACCTACAACTAACTCAAAACTACCTTTTCTTTTTAGCCGCAATTCCTTCTAATTTATTTGCGAAAACTTCTACTCACGTACCAAGATTTTGTGCCTATGCACATACCCAAGGTGCGCTACCCCTCATTGATAATAAATATAAGGACTTTATCCAACAGCAATCCATAGCCCCAATCGACCTACTTCGACGTACTCAAGAGATTACGCAGTTTTCTGCTATCCAACCAAATGGTTCTTTATATAAGTTAAAAAAAACGCCCACTACTTCTATCCATAAAAAAGAGAGCAATAGTATTACATTGACGAATGGATTAGGAGAAACTACACCACTTTTTTATGCAGGAACTGCTAATGAAAATCAGGAGCTAATTATTTCTGGAAGCGGTTTCGGCTCAACGGCTGGAATGGTCCAATTTGCAAATTCTGATACTGGAGGGATTGGCTATATTTCTTCTGATTATGAATCTGACTTAGTTTATTGGACAGATTCAGAAATCAGGTTAAAAATTCCTGCAAAATCTGGTACTGGCCAACTAAACGTGCTGCATTCAAATGGACAACTAGTTGGAAATACCAACATTCTTATCGAATGGTCTTTAAATCCAGTTTTCAGTACGTATCGAGGATTTGATAACAAGACTCGGCAGAATTTATCTTTTATCGACGCTAATGAAAATGGAGGCTATACTATTGAAGTTAATTCCACTTCTGGTTTTTTGGATGATACGCTAGCATTAGCTGCTTTCGAACGGGCTTTAACTAAATGGCAATGTCATACAACTACTAATTTTCAATTAGACAAAACGGGTACAACGCAGACGTTTGCCAATGACGGCAGATGCGTCGTTCAGTATACTTCAGATTTACCTTTTGGCGTTTTAGGTATTGCTTCTTCTCGATACAAATCTGCTGGTAGTTCCTCCTGTAGTAAATTTAATACCCTATGGTATTTAAAGGAATTTGATATCCAATTTAAGCCGAATGCTGCTTTGGAGAATGGTTTTAGTTGGAATTTTACAACCGGCTATCCCGGTAATAAACAATATGACTTTGAAAGTATTGCACTTCATGAATTGGGACATGCACATGGTCTTGGGCATGTGATAGACCCAGAAAATATTATGCACTACTCCGTACCTTCCCAAGAAATAAAAAGAAATATTAGTGCTCCACAAATAGCAGCTATGCAGCAAAAACTTGCTTTTAGTGCTGCTCAGACCTGTATCGGCAGCTATACTCCGATGGAATCGCTTGAAATAGATTGTCCCAGCAACTATACTTCTGCTCGTATCAGCTTATTTCTTGAAGGCAGCTATAACGAACAGCTAGGTGAAATGACTACTCATTTAGTAGACGAGGGCTTATTGCCAAAAGAACAACCTTTTGAAGGTGCTCCTTATTTTTATATTGGTAATGAGTCCGTTTATGCTTTCCCTCAAGATGTTGTCGATTGGGTGTTGTTACAAATTAGAGCTAAAAACGAGTTGTCTACTATTCTAACTCAAAAGGCACTACTCGTTACAAAAAATGGGCAATTAGTTGACGTGAATGGAAATACGACTATTACGTTGGAAGCCTTGGAAAACGACGAATATCACATCGCCATTTTCCACAAAAGCCACTTACCTATCGTTAGTACCCTACCCCACCCTTTTAACTCTACAGCTCCGTTGTATGATTTTACTCAATCTGTTACTGCTGCTAGAGGGACTGCTCAATTGAAAACTAAAAACAATGTTTCGATGATGAATAGTGGTGATTTTGATGGCAATGGCATTATTGATAGCCGAGATTTCAATCTATGGAAACAACATAGTTCTGCTATTAATAGCTATTTATCTGTGGATGCAGACGGTAATGGTATTATTAATAACCAAGATTTTAATCTTTGGAAAGCTAATCGAAGTAAGATTAGTGTAATTACGCCATCTAATTAAGAGAGCGAACGAAAAGTCTTTTTAGCAATAGGCAATTCAAGTTGAGGACAATTCCTAAAGAAAGGAAATGCGTTGAATTTCAATTCAAAATCAAAGATTTTTCTTAAAATTCGCCTTATTTCCTTTCATTGTCCGCAACTTGGGTTAGGTAATTAACTGAAAAAGTTAAAAAAAATTCAAGATTGTCTGCTAAAAAAACTGATATAATGAAATAGTATCTATAACTTCTGTTACGTATTATCCGCTGGCAACCATCCCTTGGCTCAAAGTCTAGTTTTTCCAACGGATAGTTGCCAACGGATATTTATTAGGTTTTAGATGTTCAAGGTATTGAAGGTCTTACTCCTATCTGGCATAAATTCTAGCTTCCCAAGGTCGTAGAAAGATACTCCTTGCTTGATAATTAGATTTTACCAGCTTATAATTATCAATATCCACAAAATTAGATAGGCTCAATTGGTGGTCAGAAAAATTTAAAACTACTAAAAACGCTCCATCTTCATCCCATCTTTTGTAAGCATAAACTGTTTCCGACTCTGCTGCTAGGAGTTGGTAATCTCCATAGATTAAGGTTGGATTATCTTTTCTATACGCTAATAACTCTTTATAAAAGTAAAAAATGGATGCCTCATCAGCTAGTGCTTCTTTGGCATTAATTGTAGTATAATTTGGATTAATTGTTAACCAAGGATTGCCTTTTGTAAATCCTGCATTTGCTGTGTCATCCCATTGGATGGGTGTACGAGCATTGTCTCTCCCCTGTTGTTGTACGGCTTTTAATAATGGTGCAGTATCTTTTCCGCCCGCTTTCCATGCTGCGTGTAAATTCACGACTTCCACATCATCGTATGCTTCTAGGGTATCAAAAATCACATTCGTCATTCCTATTTCACTTCCTTGGTAAATACATGGACTCCCTCGCATGGTCAGCAATAGCGTCGCTAACAATTTTGCCGCTTCTTTGCGATATTCGGTATCATTTCCGTAACGGGAAACCATTCTTGGAAAATCGTGATTGTCCAAGAAAATATTTATCCACCCTTTTTCTCCAATCGCATGGTGCCAATCGGTGAAAATTTGTTTGAAGGTGGTCAACTTCCAAGGTACGGGGTCATACTTTCCACCTTGTCCATAGTTAATCGTGGTATGGTCAAAATGATATAGCATGTCTAACTCGGCTCGGTCTTCGTCCACATAATCTAAGGCATTATGTGGTTTCACCCCAATCCCCTCTCCCATCGTCATGATGTCGTATTTGGTACTTACTTCTTGGTTTAACTCTCGAAGGTATTCGTGTAATCTTGGCCCATTGGCATAGACTTCGACTATCGCTTTTTCAAATTTATTTGGGTCAATATCTGGAAAATCTAATCGCTTAGAAATGAAGGGAAGCACATCAATTCGGAAACCATCTACGCCTTTTTTGAACCAAAAATGCATCACATTATGCATTTCTGCTCTGACTTTAGGATTCTCCCAATTTAAATCTGGTTGTTTTTTTGAAAATAAATGTAGGTAATATTCATCGGTCAATGCATCGTGTTCCCAAGCGGAACCGCTAAAAAACGACGTCCAATTAGAAGGTGGCTCTTTTTCCCAAAAATAATAATCTCGGTAAGGATTGTCTTTGGACTTTCTTGATTCTTGAAACCAATAGTGCTCATCTGAACTATGATTCGGCACTAAATCTAGTACCAATTTCATCCCTCTTTGATGTATACCTGCTAGCATTTTATCAAAATCTGCCATTGTCCCAAACTCGTCCATAATATCACAGTAGTCACTCACATCATAGCCATTATCATCATTCGGTGACTTAAAAATAGGACTCAACCACAATACATCTACGCCCAGATTCTTTAAATAATCTAACTTTTCTATAATCCCTCCTAAATCGCCAATTCCATCTCCATTGCTATCTTTAAAACTTCGAGGATATATCTGATAAATGACGCTTTCTTTCCACCAGGTACGCTTCATTATTGTTGGGTTTTGATTATTTTTTGTGATTGGTAGGGAATTAAAATAGCCCGAAAGATACGTCTTTTGGGCTGTTTTTTATGGTAATTTTTTATTCTAGCGACTAACGTTACCGCATTGGCGGTGATGGCAACTTTTGATGACATTGACAACTAATGTAATATTGATTGGTCATTCGTTTTCTTCTTTTAATTTATTCTTACCTAATTACATAAGATTCAGTCAATTTAACATCTTCAAGTTTTCCTCCATTATTTAACATCTTATTTATTGCATTGAATTCGGCACTTCTTCCAGCAATATTTAGCACAATTTTTTTACTAGGATTATTGTTCCAATATTTTTCAGTCTCTTCTTCAATTATTAAGTACCTGTTGTTTTCATTATACTTTTTTTTAATTTGCTTTTTCTTTGAATAATAGTCTACATATTCAGGAAGCCATTTAATATCTGGTAAAAGTTTTCTGCAAAATGCTGTTGGCAAAAAGATAATTAATTCACCCGCGTCAAATTCAGGTATTCCATTTTGAATTAAATAATTGTGTAATTCTTCATTTTCCATATCCCCACCTTCTATTCCAATTAGTTTTATTGAAGATTTAACCCAATTTCTAAATTCAGTTGAAATTTCATTTTCTAATTGTGATTCGGATTTTATTTTTTTTGATTTACCAAATATTGTTTTCCAGAAGCTCATTGTTTTATTTTTCTAATGATGCCCAACTCTTCCACACAAACCAATTCATATATTACTAATACCTCCTCAAATCACTCATACCGCAAACTCTCAATAGGGTCCAATCTCGAAGCCTTCAAAGCAGGATATATCCCGGAAGCCAAGCCAACTATCATACAAATCGTAAACCCTAAAATTATCCATGCCCAAGGAATTAAAAAATTCCCGCCTATCATTAAGGTTACAATATTCCCCATGAGGATACCTAGGATAATCCCCACGATTCCGCCCATCTGACAAATCACTATCGCTTCCGTTAAAAATTGGACTAAGATATTTTTTCGAGTCGCCCCTAAAGCCTTACAAACACCTATTTCTCTGGTGCGCTCGGTTACAGATACAAGCATAATATTCATTAACCCGATAGCGGCCCCTAATAAAGTAACCATCCCAATGGCAATCGTAGCACTTCTTAGCATGACCGTATTTTCTTTTAAAATTTCTACTAGCCCATCACTTTTCCGTATCTCAAAATCGTTTTCTTGTGCCAATTTTAAACCTCTGATATTTCTCCATACTCCGATAGCCGCAGAAGAAGCATCATCTAAATCTATTGCATTATTCACTGCTACCGTAACACTATAATTTGTTCTAGGTGTACCGTATTGTTGCTTTACATTTAATAATGGGACATACACCGCTTTGTCGCTGTTTGACCCCATACTTGACCCTTCCGATTTCAAGACCCCAACTACTTTGTATTTTGTATTCCCTACCGAAATAACTTTTCCTACTGCTTGGTCTCCTCTCTTATCAAATAATAGATTAATCATTTCTGCCCCTAAAATCGCTTTCCGATTCCCATTATCTACTTCCGTCTTGGTGAAGTTTCGACCATATTCTATTTCATACGCATTGATGTCAATACCATTTTCATCAATACCACTTAAGGTAATATTTGGATTGGTCTTTTCTTCTCCATATTTAACTTCCGCTAGTCTCGTACCTCTGGAAGAAACTGTGATTTTTGAAGGAAAATCATATTTCTCTTTAAATTTCATTGCTTGTTTAAAGGTGATTGGTTCTCCTCTACGAGAAAACCTTCCGCCTCGATTTCCTTTTACATTTTCTCTTTTAGGAACTATTTTAAAAGAATTGGCGCCCAATCCCGAAAAACTATCACTCATGGAAAAGATGATGCTATCAATCGCTGTCAAAATACCGACTAACGCCATGATGCCAAATGCAATAATCATCAAGGTTAAAACCGCTCTTAGCTTATTAGCTTTGACGGAACTTAGGGCTTGTTTAATATTTTCTAGTAAATTCATTCTTATTAAATCAAAAATGTAAAATGTAAAACCCGACCGACTGTGTGTCACAAGGGCTGGTTCAAAACCTAAAAGTACGGCGTAGACTTTGCCTGAAGCTTAAAACTATGACTAAATTACCTGAATCTCCCTTTTTGTTCGATGAAGGTTGGTTTTATATCGAAATAAAACGAATAATAGATGATTGAACCTTCTATACTATGATTTATAAAAGGCTTTCAACAAATCAGGCAGAGACCTTAAGGCTGCTAATTCTTTATACATCCGCTTTACTCTTCCCGCTGGATAGCCAAAATAATTTTGATTACTCTTTAAATTTTTAGTCACGCCTGATTTTGCTAAAACAGTTATGTTATCGCCAATTTTTAGGCGGGCAGCAACACCTACTTGTCCATATAAAATCACGTTATTTCCTATAATCGTTTTCCCGCCAATTCCTACCTGTGCTGCTAAGAGACAATGTTCTCCAATCACTACACCGTGCCCAATATGCACCTGACTATCCAGCTTAGTACCCTTACCAATAATGGTATCTCCTGAAACCCCTTTACAGATGGTACAGCCCGCACCAATAGATACTTCATTTTCAATAATCGTTCTACCTCCCGAAGTCCATTTTTTATAACCTACTGCTGTCGGCTTATAATAAAAAGCTGCTGCGCCTATGACCGCACCTGATTCAATGCTTACATTATCCCCTATCATCGTGTAATCTCGAATCGTTACGTTGGATTGAATGTAGCAATTCTTTCCTATTTTAACCTTATTGCCAATAATTACATTCGGTTCTACAATACTAGAAGGGTGAATGATAGCCGTTTCGCTTATCATAGCATTCAAAGGTGTCAATGGGCGGTACTTTTTGATTAAACTGTTATAGGCTTTAAATGGCGTTTCTAAGACGATTAGCACCTTACTCGCAGGCGCTTCTACTCGCTGATTTATCAGGATAACACTTGCCGATGATTGGAGCGCTTTTTTATAATATTTTGAGACATCTACAAATGTTAAGTCTCCTTCGACTACTTTATGTATTTCATTTATACCCGTGACGGTAAAATCTCGATTTCCTACTATTTCTCCTTCGCCTATTTGTTTCACAATATCAATGACCTTAATGGGTTCGGATAGTTTCATTTTTTGCTTCAAAAATACGGAAAAAGCGTAAAATAATTGGGTGATAGCTCATGACAGGTATACTATTTGGAAAACTTATCCTTTTTTTTCAAAAAAAAGTCTTTTTTTATTGAAATCTACTCCATACTTAAATATTAACAACCATAAACATAAGTACCTGATAATCATTTATTTAAACAACAAAATTTCAAGTTATTTAATGAAATATTCAGTAGGTAAATATTTTAAAATAAAAATTGTCTTTTATCAACATTTCTAAGTCTTATTTTGCTACTTTTCTCTTTAAAAAACGCTAAAAAATGTTTACTTTTGCAGAATGGCAGAAAATGAAAAAAATACGAATGAGCCAGCCAACAAAGGCAATTATGGCGCAGATAATATTCAGGCACTCGAAGGCTTAGAAGCAGTAAGAAAAAGGCCTGGTATGTATATCGGTAGCACCGATACAAAAGGACTTCACCATTTAGTTTGGGAGGTTATTGATAACTCTATTGATGAGCATCTAGCTGGTCATTGTGATACTATCGATACCATTATCCATCCTGATAACTCTATCACCGTAAAGGATAATGGACGGGGTATTCCTACTGGCATGCACGCTAAATTGCAAAAGTCTGCTTTAGAAGTTGTAATGACCGTTTTACACGCAGGTGGTAAGTTTGATAAGGATACCTACAAAGTATCTGGTGGTCTGCACGGTGTAGGGGTCTCTTGTGTGAATGCATTATCTATTTTCTTGAAAGCACAGGTTCACAGGGAAGGAGATATTTATGAACAAGAATATAGTAAGGGTATTCCTCAAACGAAAGTCGAGAAAAAAGGAAAAACCGATTACAGAGGAACCTTGATTACTTTTCGACCTGATGGAGAAATTTTCGAAACACTAGAATACAAGTACGCTGTTTTAGCAGGTCGAATGAAGGAAATGTCCTACTTGAATAAAGGGTTAACCTTAACGTTAACAGATGAACGAGAAAAAGATGAAGAAGGAAATTTTAAGACGGAAACTTTCCACTCTGAAGGTGGCTTGGTAGAATTTGTGGAATTTTTGGACGAAAATCGTCAATCTTTAATTTCATCGCCAATTCACGTTGTAGGCAAAAGAGAAGGCGTTGAAGTAGAAGTAGCTATGAACTATAATACTTCTTTTGCAGAAAGTCTGTACTCTTTTGTTAATAATATTAATACGAGAGAAGGAGGTACACACGTAAATGGATTTAGACGAGCTGTAAATAGAGTCTTCAAGCAATATGGAGATGATAATGGTTTCTTTAAGAAATTGAAGTTTAATGTATCTGGAGAAGATTTTAGAGAAGGTTTAACAGCCGTTGTCTCCGTTAAAGTTCCAGAACCCCAATTCAAAGGACAAACTAAAGGAGAATTAGGTAACTCGGAAGTAACCGCAGTTGTTTCTCAATGTGTAGGTGAAGCCATTAAAAATTACTTAGAAGAGAATCCTAAAGATTCTAAAAGGATTATTGATAAAGTTATTCTTGCTGCTACAGCGCGTCATGCTGCTCGGAAGGCAAGAGAAATGGTACAGCGTAAAAATGTACTAACAGGCGGAGGCTTACCAGGTAAACTATCCGATTGTTCTTCTAAAGACCCCGCAGAATCAGAGATTTTCTTAGTGGAGGGAGATTCGGCAGGAGGTACAGCCAAACAAGGTCGAGATAGAGTGTTTCAGGCTATTCTACCACTCAGAGGTAAGATTCTAAATGTAGAAAAAGCACTAGAACATAGAATCTATGAGAATGAGGAAATTAAAAATATGTTTACCGCTTTAGGGGTACGTATTGAAGAAGGAGAACATGGGGTACGTACTTTAAATATCGATAAACTGCGTTATCACAAAGTAGTTATTATGTGTGACGCCGACGTCGATGGTAGCCACATTGTAACTTTGATTTTGACCTTCTTCTTCCGCTATATGCGCCCATTAGTGGATCAAGGGTTTATTTATATTGCTACACCACCTTTGTATCAGGTTAAAAAAGGAAAGAACTCTGTTTATTGCTGGGATGAAGATGAGCGCAAACAAGCGGTAGGAAGCCTTGGAAAAGGAGAAAATGATGCTTCTGTAAAAGTTCAACGATATAAGGGTTTAGGAGAGATGAATGCAGACCAATTATGGGATACTACCATGGATCCACAAACTCGGATTCTTCGTCAATGTACTATTGAGGACGCCATTGAATGTGATCGAATCTTTTCTATGCTAATGGGCGATGAAGTTCCACCTAGGCGACAATTTATCGAAGAGAACGCTCACTATGCGAATGTTGATGCTTAGAAAGTAAAAGTATTATATTAGACATAGATATTGTCACTTAAAAAGGCAAGCATTTTGAAGATGCTTGCCTTTTTTCTTTGTGACATCGAAAAATAATAAGGTAGCTCTAGTTTAGGATTTTAAACAAGGCAAGATAAATACCACTTCTGATTCGTAACAGGTAGACGAAAAAGCATTTTAGTTGTGAAAATTTTGAAGTATATCTTTAAATATAGGTATCCATTCTTCTTATTCTAAAACGAGTTACATTAAAATAAAAAAGCCTACGTTTCATTTGAAACGTAGGCTTTTCATTAATCGATATATTCTATATCTTAGAATCCATATGTTAAACCAACTGCACTATAAGTTTGTGTGCTTGGTGGGAATTCAAATTTAGCACCTCTTAAGCCAAAAGTAATACCTACACCAACTCCTTTCCAAACATCAGCAATGTTAATAGAGTTAATCCAAGTATACTCAAATAACCCCTCCTCACCACTTACGACTGCACCAGCATCATCTGTATACATGATTGGGTATTTTTCATCTCCATAAGGTAAAAATGCACCTAGGTTAGAAGACCATACTATACCACCAGGAAATTTGTGAGAATATGTCGCTTTAACTTTTGCTCCAAGTGCAGATTGACTCTCGATATTATCAAAAGCAGAAAAAGCAAAGTGGTAAGTTAATGGGTGTATTACTACTACTAAATCAGAAATCTTTTGTGGAGTCCAGGTGATACCTGCGCCAATATCAAATGACCCAGGTGCTAAGAAACCAAAAACAGAAGTGTTTAAATCTCCCAAAGCAGAAATAGCAATATCAGGATTTAATCTATAACCGTACAAAGAAGAACCAATCAAAACATCTGCGTTTCTATCAAAAGAAGTACCTGTAGGATCATATTTATCACCAACTCTAACACCAGTAAGACTTAATTGATCAATTATATCTTGTGTAAGTGTTAATTCTTGATCGTTAGTATTATTATCTAACCCTTGCCAACTAAGATTTGAAGTAAGTGTATTTCTCCAAAAACTCTTTTCTTTAATATTATTAGCATAAGCATTAATACCTAAGTTCAATACAGTCGAAGAACTGTTACGATTAGCGTTTGCCGCCCAGTTATTAGAACTTCCAAGATTAAAACCTACTAATCCATCTAATCCAGTCTGCCAGCCTGATAAAACTTCGATTTGCTTAGCTAAATCACCAAGTTCTCCATTGAATGCATCTGCCTCGCCTTGCTTAGCTTTTTGTTGAGCTTCTAAGTCTGCTTTCTTTGCTTTTAACTCGTCTAATGATTGCGCTTGTAATCCCACAGTGGCAAACAAGGCACATAAAATAAATGATAAAAACTTTTTCATGTCGTGTCAAATTATCGTTTAATTAAAAAATAGTGAGGACAGTTTTCTTCTTCCTTCACCTACATTTTACTATTCGTAGCAAATGTATTACTTTTAAAAAAATTAAATGTTAATAAATTGGTTATTTTAATTATATTTAAAATTCAAATATATATTGACTTAATACTGATGTTAACTTCATTTGTTCAAGAAAATGATTGGAAAAATACTTAATGCCAGATTAGGCCTAATAACTTTTTCGACAATAAGCTATTGTGGGGCTTAAATTAATGAATCTCAACTTCTTTTTCGGCTAGTTTACTTAAAGGAAAAATAACTTTCGACTGCTCTGCTTTTAGTGTAAAAGCGGTATTGTCCATTTCTACTATCTGCCCTTTAACACCCGCTACCGTAACTGTATCACCTATTTTAAACTTATCTTTTGTATAAAAACTAGCTAAAAAATTAGCCATCATACCTTTAGAGGCTAATCCATAGCCATAAGCAAATGCACCTACTGCCCCCGCAATTACTATCATTAGATTCGATTTGATAAAATCTGTTCTAACACCTGCTTGGTCTAGGGCACTCATTGCAACAGACAGAAATATAAAATAAAAAACAACACTCGCTATGATGTTAGCTGAAGGAATCCCTAATGATTTACAAGCTGTTAGGACAATTCCTCTAATTGCATCTGCTATCAATAATCCAATTATGAAAAATAAGAAAGCAGTAAATAGTCGAGGTAAATAATCTATAAAATCTGTTAATAAATTTGTAACCGCATCAACTCCCAATTTTTCTGTGGCTACTGCACAGGTTAGTAGCATTAAAACATAATATACTGTTTTACTCAGTGCATTACTTGGCAGAATCTTCAAGTTTGCCTTTCTAACAATATCAATATCATTTAACTTATCCGCTAAATCATCAACCTTAATGGACTTTAGTAGCTTCTTGATAATCCTTGCTACGATTTTTGCAATTATCCAGCCGATTATTAATATAGCTAGAGCAAAAATCAAGTTCGGAAGAAACTCCTTTAGTTGTTCTAATAAATTTTTTAAAAGTTCCATTTAAAAATAGTATGTTGGTTTTAGAGTTTTTTGTTTGTTTATGTTAAATACTTGTAATCTTAGCTTTTCATTGGTCCTCTAGGGCTACCCCCATCTGGTTCTGTAGGAGATCCGTGTCCTCCTGGGTCAGAGAAGGTATTATTATCTCCTCCAGCCATCATAGTTACCACATCAAAAATCTTGGCTAAATATAATTCTATTATACTCCCAAAAGTTCTCATTCCCCCTAAAGTACTGTTCACGTTTTGAGCAATACCCATTGGCAAATCTGGTAATCTATCTATTTCTTCTTCTTCTAGTCTTTGAAAATTATTCATAATAATCGATTTTAGAAAACGCTATGTTTTTAGTTCATATTGGAATTTTCAACTCATTATATTGGACGCTGCTTAAATTTATCTTCGTATACTTTTTGAGCTTTATGCTTTGCTCGCTTTAACTTCATTTTTATGGCACTTTCTGACTTATCAAGAGAGTCAGAAATTTCCTTTATAGACATATCATCCTGATACTTCATTAAAAGAACCGCTTTATCTCCTACTGGAATAGTATCTAAGACTACCTTCAATTTTTTGACTTCCATCTCTAACAAGGCACTATCCGGCACCTCTTCTGCTAAATCTGGCGCATTCTCTATTTCATCAGAAAAAATACTTCCATCTTTTTTCTTCTTTCTAATGAGGTCTATACAATAGTTATAAGTAATAGAATAAATCCAAGTTGAAAACTTAGATTTCCCCCCAAACTTAGAAAGGTTTAGAAAAATCTTTAAGAAAATATCTTGCGTGGCATCTTGTGCAGCGGCTTCCTCTTTTAATAAAGAAATACACTTGCTAAATACCTTCGTTGAATATTTTGCATAAAGTTGGTCGAAATACCTTGAATTTTGAGTTTCTAGGTAATGCCGAATGAGCTCTTCATCCGATAGCTTCATTTTTTGTAATATCTTCTCCAAATGAATTTGGTTTGTACTATATTTTTCACAAAGGTAATAAACAAGTACAAGTTTTTTTACTCTAATCTAAGGGGTGTGAAGACTTGTCGTCTTTTGGATGTGTTAATCTTACCGTTTATAAGATATAGTTTAGACGGTCACTTTTCTAAGATGGGTACACTTTTTCCTGAAAAATCTTAATTTTTTCTTAAATCTTAATTTTTTTTTGGATACAAGTTACTTCTTTGAATGGCTAAAAGCACACTACTTAAGGTGCTGATTATCAAATAACTATATTTTTATTGTTAATCTATAAAGGCTGTATCCTATAGCATTCTTACTACGATTCTAGTGAAAAATTTACAAAAAAAAGGATTACTATGATTCATTCCTAAAATTTAACATTTTCCTAAAAGCTTAGTAGAAAAAAATGAAATATTTTTATTTTTAAATGTGTAATTGAACTATATTTTCGCATGATTTCTCTAGCATTTGATAGACTTTTTCAAATCCACCTTCATAATACGGATCAGGGACTCCTCTATTCTCATTCGGATAAAGGTAATTAAGGATTAGTTTAACCTTCTTTTTTTGGGTTTCAGTGGTTGTTAATCTTAAAATATTACTATAATTAGAACTATCCATCGCTAATATTAAATCAAAAGATTCCAAGTCCTTAGCTCTGATTTGTCTAGACCGCTGATTTGTTATATCTATTCCATTCGTTCTTGCTACTTCGATAGACCGTCTATCTGGTAAATCTCCTTCATGCCAACCACTAGTTCCTGACGAATCTACTTCCCATGGTAAATTTCTTTCCTTTATCTTTTGTTCCATGATTCCTTCTGCTAATGGAGATCGACAAATATTCCCTAAACAAACCATTAGAATTTTCATAATCGAATGATAATTATTGATAAAAACAACAAACCTCCAAACTCTTATCGAATTTGGAGGCTCATTAGTGAAATTAAATCACTTATTCTAAAGTTAACCTATAGCTTTTAAAATTATCTACTTCTTATTTTTTCATCTTTGAAGAAAAGAAAAGTTTAGCAATAATCTTAGAAAACATTTTAGTTAGCCATGGCTTTTGCTTTTCTACGAACACGTCTTTTTGTTGATTCTAAGTAAGCACTTGCACCTGGTTGTTGCAAATAGTTATATAAAATCTCCTTTGCTCTAAATAATTGTGCTTTAACCGTTCCTAATGGAATATCTAATTCCTTAGCAATTTCATCGTAGCTCAACTCTTCAAAAAATCGCAATTCAATCATCAATCGATATTTTAAATTGAGCTTTTGAAGGATGTCTCTCATAAGCTTTACTCTTTGTGCCCGGATAAATTTTTCTTCTGGGTCTAAAGAGCTAGCTTTTAAATTACTAGAATAATCATGATCACCTCCTGGTTCGATGGGGTCATCAATAGAGAGCAAGTGTAATCTCTTTTTACGAATGTAGTCGATACAGTTATTAATGGCAATTTTAAACAACCAAGTACTGAAGGCGTACCGGGGTGTATAGCTAGCTAACTTATTAAAAGCTTTTCCAAAAGCTTCTAATGTTAAGTCATCCGCGTCTTCTCTATTACTTACCATCTTATACATCATATGGTAAATAGAATTGCGGTAGCGATCCATTAATTTTGCGTATGCTCTTTGATCGCCATCAATGGCGCGCAGGACAAGACCATAATCAGCCTTTGCCTGAGGGGATAAATTTGTTGTTGTTACTTCCATACTTGTGTTTTACCTATTAACATTATGGGTACTAAAATTTAAAAATTAATTTTGGTATGTAGCATCTAATATTGAGACCCATTATGAATAGTGAGTAATACTGGAATTTGCACAGCATATACTCTTTGCTAAGATTGTAATACGCTTTCGTATTACATTTAAACTTATTACAAACTCTGTGCTAGAAAGCACAATAGTCCTATATTTTTTTGTCGCATAGTGCAGAAGTTAGGACAAAGATAACAGACCTGATTGTATTTTTAGAATTTTTTCGAGACTTTTTCCTGTCGGAAGTTAGCATTTACTACTGATAATCGTGTGATTTTCAGTTAGTTCTGATTTTGCATCAGATACAGGCACTTAGATTCGGTGTGTTGACTAGCTAATTTATTTCGTCAATATAAATTGTAGACGATATATTTAGTAGCCTCAGATTGATGTGGCTTTGTATGTCCAATTTAGTATATTGAACATACCAATATTGATGGTTAAATGTTTATTTGAACTACTCTTTATCAACTAATCGCACGAAAGCTGACGAGTAAAGTAGCACCAATCAATAGTTGTTTTGAAATTGAAAAAAAATTAGAAACCCTTTTTCCTATTTCGTTTGAATCTTTGAAGAAAATGCCATTCCAGACAGTTTTTTTCTCAAAAAACAATCTGCAATATTGTCAAGTCTAAGGAATTTTTCATGAATTAGATGAAGCAACTTAAATTTAAATTTCCTAATCAATTCATTTTTTTCTATTATCTATTCCCTTATAATCCCGAAAGTTATATCCTTTTGAAAGAATAAACAAGGTTGATAAATAGATAAAAATACCAAAAAGAGGTTAGGTGTTTAAAATATTTAATAAAAGGTATGCTTGATTGAGAATTCGGAAAAAGAAAATATGTTAAATTTTTCGATTATATGTGAAACTTTTTTTTAGGCACCAAAATTGATTTTTTTGCCTTTTATTTTTTTGTTTCACTTTAATAAACTTATGCTCTAAAGTTTAACAAAAATTGCTGGACTGCTTTGTTAAATATTGGCCCATCTTCTCCATGAAAACTCACTTCCGTTGGCAGGACAAAAACAGGTAGTTTGTGTTCCAATAAATACGGTCGATGCAATTCTAATCGCATCGCATCTTTTTCAGTAGTCAAAATGATTTTATTTGGATTTTCTATTAACTCAAAATTCCGTTTTAAATGAGAAACATCATAATTTGTAAAATAGTGATGGTCTTCATATTGCAATACTCGAACGGAACCTACCTCCTCTTCTAAATAATCAACCAAATACTCTGTCCTTGCAATTGCACTTATTAATAAAATATTTAAATCAGGATTAAGTGGTGCCCTATAAATTGGATTAAATATATAATAGGGCTTTTGATAAGTATAATAAGAAAAAAATACTTTTTGATAACTCAATGGCGCTAATTCCTTAACCATCTGCTGTTTATCTCCTTCTGTCAAAACCCTTGGGCATTTCGAAACAACTATTATATCAGCTCTCTGTGCCGCAGAAGACCATTCTCTTAAACGACCCGATGGCAATAAAAAATCTTTGGTATAAGGATATTGATACTCCGTTAATAAAATATTTAATCCTGGGTCTATACTCCTATGTTGAAAAGCATCATCTAATAATACTGCTTGTAGTGCCTCCTGTTCCATTAATAATTGAGGAATAGCAAATGTCCTGTTTTCACTTACTGATACTAATATACCTGGAAACTTTCGCTTAAATTGAAGTGGTTCATCTCCAACTTCTTCTGATGAATTATTTGGATTGACTAATAAAAATCCTTTAGTCTTTCTTCCATAACCTCTACTTAAAGTAGCTATATTAATATAGTCTTTTAGTAATCGAATCAAGTATTCGATATGAGGAGTTTTTCCGGCACCTCCAATAGTTAAATTTCCAACGGAAATAAGCGGTACATTAAATCCTACTCCTTTTAAAAGACCATATTTATAGGCAATATTACGCAGACTAATTCCTAACCCGTATAGCAAAGAAAAAGGAATTAATAATATTTGGATGAGCCTATGTTGTATCATATTTTAAAAATAGAATAGTTTTGAAGGAACATTATATATTTTCTACAAACCCACTATCATCCTAGATAGTTTACCTTCAAGTTATATTATTTTAAATCGATTTAACTCATTTAGGTTATTTATTTCATAGGTAGGTTTTATAATCGTCTTATTTTCTTTTTTATTTGGATTGTACCAACATGTATCAATACCATAATTATGACCTCCTTTAATATCTGAACTAAGGCTATCTCCTATTATTAAGACTTTTTCTTTTGGTGGGAATTTCATTTCAGTAAAAGCAGTATCAAAAAAATCTACATTTGGTTTGGAAACGCCAATCTCATCTGACACTATAATAATTTTAAAGTAATGCATTAAATTATTCTTTTCTAACTTGGGCCTTTGCACCTCCTTTAAACCATTGGTTACAATACCTAATTGGTATTTCTGATAATACATATCTAATAATGCTTCCGCACCTTCCATAAAAGCCGCTTTTTCAGATAATTGCTCTAGATAATAATTCCCAACTTCAATAGCATTTGTTGTTGGAAAATTTAAGGCTACTAAAAATTCCTTAAATCTTGTTTCATTTATAGCTGCCTGTGGCAAAGTACCCGCCTCAAACGCATCCCAACACTTACGATTAATTTTTTCGTAAATAGATAAATGTTTTGGCTGAAAAGAAACCCCTACTTGTTCTAGGGTTTGCTCTAGTGCGTAATGTTCCGAAACATCAAAATCTAATATTGTGTTGTCCAAATCAAAGAGTAACCATTCGTATTTCATCCAACAATATTACTATTTTTACTAGAAAATAATCGTAATTACCTTTATTTTA
>CALJVJ010000001.1 GCA_937974625.1 uncultured Saprospiraceae bacterium | reverse complement strand
CCTTGATTGTCCACTACCTTTCCTATCACATCCATCCCAAATACGGTATTACTGAAAGTAATAAATATTGATAAATATATAAATCTACACATGATTAATTTATTAATTTTAAAATCCATCCTATAAAGCTAATAGCTGATAATTTCCCATAACCTATACTTTAGTTTAGTTTAAGAAGGATTTAGATTTCCAAACTTGAGAGTTTTTTTATCACCACTAATTGGTTAGCGATTTGAATCAGTCTGATTGATTGCTATTCAAAATTGGCTAACCAACTAATTGCAATCATACTGATATAAACGATTTGATTAGCAGGTTTGGACGTCGGGAGGAGGACTATTGGTGCTAAGAACAGGAGATTTATAGTAAGTTAGGATTGGTTGGAAGTTTTTAGCTGTAGCTGAAATAAAATCTAAAGTAATAGCCGAATGATTTTCTAAAAATTGTTTGTTTTTCTTGAATTTTATATCGGATTCAGAGGTGTGGGGTGTTTCTGGAGCATGATTAAGTACCAATAAATCATCCAGTATTTCTAATGTTTTATGAGAATGGAGGTTTGAATGGGCTTGAAAGGAGTGTAATTGACTACTATCATTTAGATGCAACAAGAAATGTATACCCTCAATAATGGGGATAGAAAAGTTCGCTATTAAGTACAAACTTAGGAGAACTTTGAAGAAAAATTGCTTATGTGCTTGTTCTAAATAATTCATTTCGAAAGGAGAACTGAATTAAAATGTTTTTTGTTCAAAAAAAATAATTTCGAATTTATTAACTGTTACTTTGAATATGTGCTGCTATAGTTAATGATTCGGATTGGATAATACCTAGAATACCACCTAATTTATAATTATCAAATCCGATAAAATATAAGCCCTTGTTTTTTCCATCAAAAATAGCTTGTTTAGGCAAATTATCGCTATTCAAAAGCCCCGTTGTATCTTCTATGAAATCTTCTACGTTCGCTCGATAACCTGTTGCTAGAATAACTGCATCAATAGGTTGTTCTTCTCCATTTTTGAACTTTATGCTATTTGATGTAAACGATTGAATTTCAGACTTTACTTTGATTTTTCCTGCTTTGATTTGATTGACCGTACCGATGTCAACTACGGGGGTTTTACCAGTAACTTTTAGTTGTTTGGCAGGAGATAATTTTGGTGCATTTAATCCATATTTGGTTAAATCTCCCAAATAGATTCCTCTAATGAAATTGCCTAACCAATCACCAAAACCAAATGGTAATTTTGCTAATTGTATACTCGTTAATTGAACTGGCCTTCCATTCAAATCTCTAGGAACGATGCTTACTGGACCTCTTACTGAAATATAAGTTTCACAATCATGTTCACTTAAATCTAGTGCTAATTCTGCACCTGTATTGCCCATACCGATGACCAAGACTTTTTTACCTAAAAAAGGTTGGACATTTCTATAGTCTTTGGCATGGATGATGGTGCCTTTAAAGTTTTCTTGCCCTTCCCAACTCGGAATATTGGGCACTCTGTTGACACCTGTTGCAATTATTACATTTTTGGATTGGTAGGTCTCTCCATTTTTAGTGGTGGTTATCCATTCGTCCCCTTCTTTTTTAACAGCATTCACCGTTTTCCCAAAGTGCGGTTTAATCTTAAATGTTGCTGCATAAGTATCAAAATAGGCTACTAATTTTTCTCTTGGAACATATAGCGGATAATCTTCTGGAAAGGGTAGATGTGGTAAGTTCGAAAGTTGCTTTACGGTGTGTAAATGCAAACGGTCATAATGATTATGCCAAGCATTGGCTACATTATTAGATTTTTCAATTATTTCAAAATCAATACCTGCTTTGCGCAATCTACCTGCAAGGCCTAATCCTGCTGGACCAGCACCTATAATTAAATTTGGAGTGGTTGTCATATATGTATAGTCCTATTTTTGCGGACAAGGTACGAAGGGATTTTTAGATTGCGAAATATAGGTAAGATATTTGATAGAAGGCATCAAATTCGACTTGATTGTTTTAAAGTATACTGAATTACTTTTATCCAAAAAAAAACAGGTTATTCCTATATTGGAATAACCTGCTTAGTGCCACTAAAGGAAATTTTGTTGTGAAACTTCCTATAAATGATATTTAGAATATTATATTTTACATACCGAAGTTGGCGGTTCTATTTTGTGCCATTTTTTTAGCTTGAACTGCTGTTAATGGTAAATCTCTTCTGCTATAACAAGGAGTGGCTATTTTAAACATATTTGCAGCACCCATGTCCATATAGGTACCAGAAATTCTTGATTTATCATTAAATTGGAATGTCCAATCTACACTTCCGTTTATACTGTTGCCATATGGTGCTTCTAAACCAGCATCATGAAACAAGGCTACTTCAAAACAGTCAGCTTCTGTAAAGAAAATCCAGCCATAGGATGAACATGCATTTACCGAATAGTTGCCAATAATTTGACTTGATTGATTCATTACGACTAATTCAGTTGAACATAAATCATTATCACTTCTTCCAGATAAAGTTACTCGAACCCTATTTTCTGTAAATAGAGTAGGGGATAATGTCTTTAAATCTGCTGCATTGGGGTTAATGATTTCTTTGCCTTCCTTAGTGACTAAAACTAGGTTTTCTCCCAAATTATAGGCATCACATAATTCTTGATTAAATGCTTCTATAGCTGCTAAATTATGCCTGGCTGTTTCTGAGGAATTAGTAAAGGAAAAGGAGTAATTAATGAAACCAATAAGGGCTACAAATAGGATTGCTTTAAAAGTGTTCATGTTGTAAAAGGTGTTTGAAAAGGTCGTGCGGAGGTCTGTAATTAATTGACTGGCAACTAATTGATTTTGAGATTGAATTCCGAACAACTAAGGTTTTGAAAATAAAGTTATTGCTATCACCCTTTCGGATTGATAGTCATTTTGTAAAATAGGTTGAGGTAAGTTTCTTCTGGAACAGCCAAAAGTTAAAACCTTTTTAAAGGTTAGGCTTTAACATAGGCTGGTACCTGAAAAAATTTAATAGGTGATGGTACACTTTTGTAAGTTCAATAACTATGCCAAATATTATAAAAATTCATAATGTGTTTATTTTTTAATTTATTGCCTATTTTGATTAGAAAAAAGATTAATCGGAAATGAAATTATTGAAGTAGAACATAATAAGTCTGGCGTCTTTTTCGCTATGATAGTATAAAACCTAGTAATAATCCTTTAATTTCAAGTAGTAGTCGAAGAAAATTGCTTCTCAAAAGGATTATTTCCTATATTTGAATTAAAATTAACCAAATTAAATCACCATGCTGGACAAAGGAAAAAAAGCGATTGAGTTTATAAGAAAAATTAATTCAGCGACTAAAAAGAAAAGAAAAATGCCGTCAGAAAAAGATTCAGGCCGTTCCAATCATGCCGATACTATTGTTCGAAACCACGTTATTTGGTCTATGGGGGCTGGGATGATTCCCATTTTAATTGCAGATATTTTTGCGGTTAGTGCCCTTCAACTAGATATGATTCGACAATTATGCCGTGTTTACGATATAGATTTTCAGGAGACTCAAGGAAAAGCTTTAGTCACCTCTTTAACAAGTTCCGCTTTGGCTAGAATAGGAGCAGGGAGTGTTATCAAATTATTGCCAGGTATTGGTTCGTTCATTGGCGGTGCTACCGTTTCTGTATTTGCTGGTGCTTCAACCTATGCTTTAGGAGAGGTATTCAAAAAGCATTTTGAATCAGGGGGAACGATTTTAGATTTTGACCCAGACCGTCTTCGTAAATATTACAAAGAGAAGTTTGAAAAGGGCAAAACAGTAGCTAAAGAATGGGAAAAAGAGGCTAAGAAAAATGATGAGGATTCTTTCAGTGTGCCTATTGAAGAGGAAACTGCACCACCTAAAGCAGCTAAATCTTCTACTAAAAAAGCAAAAAAAGAACCTAAAGCTAATGTAGCAGATGCTACGGATGAAATAATGGATAAGCTTAAAAAATTAGCGGAATTAAAAGACGCTGGTATTATTACTGCTGATGAATTTAAGCAGATGAAGCAGCGTATCTTGGATAAGTTCTAATGAATAATTGACGATAGTTGAATTCAGAATTCGTCCTTATGTATAAACAAAAATCCGTTGGGAAATTAATTTTTTCCAACGGATTTTTTTATTGGTAAGCTAACGAATGATGCTAAGTAATTCTTTATTTTTTACTAAGCGCTAAAATTTATATTTCTAGCCTGATTAGCTAAATTTTGCATTTCTTTATAACTATCTTTTCTATCCTCCATTGGTACGAGTATATTAAATTGCCTAAACCTCCAGAATGCAGTAGCTGTGGCAGCATAAGCTATAAAAACTTTTAAAAGGCCAAATTCTTCGTTGTTTAATGGATTTACTTCTTGATACCCTTCTATTAAACTTCCTATTTTATTAGGATTTAGTTGCCCATTATCTACACAGGTTCCAATAATAGCCATACCTATATCAAAGAAACGATAATAATAACAAGACTCTTCGAAATCCATTATAATTGGGTTATCTCCTTCTGCAATTACCACATTACTGGTGAAAATATCACCATGTATCAATGTTCTTGGTAAACTATCTGCGTGTAAATGTAAAGGGGCATGAATATATTGCGCCATTTCTTTTAGCCAATCGACAAATGGATGTTCTATGTCTTTGTAAATTTCATAAAAGTGCGCAAGCCCATAGGAGAATTGGGGAGGCATTTTGTGGACAGGAGCAATTTGATTTAACTGAGCTATCTTTTTTCCTAAATTAGATAATAATAGTTCTCCAAAGTTATTTTCTATTCGACCCTCGATATAAGACTTTAATAAAATGGGCTTGGTTTGATAAAAACTGATAGGCTCTTCTTTTTTGGTTTTTATAAGTCTACTTGTTTCAAAACCTTGGCTTTCCAGATGTTCTAATATACTTGCTAAAAGCGTAGTTTCTTTAGCAGTTTTTCTTTCACATAGTGTAAGAACATATTTCTGATGCTCTGTACAAATCAAATGATTTGTGTTTTCAACCCCTCCGTGTAGAATTTTCCAAGATTGTATCGGTCCAATATTATACTGCTGTACTATTTGTCGAAGGGTCGTATCGTCTAATTTAGTATATAAGGACAAGTTAGTTGGTTTTAAAAATTAAAAATACTGCACTAATTAGACTTAATTACAATCTGTGGCTAAATATAATTTTAAGCCACGGATTAGGGATGACTTCTCTAAACTGTTCTTTGCTGAATAGAAGAATCTTTATACTAAACAAAGCTATTTACCTTTCTAAACTAATACCTAACCTTATCCCACCAGATATCTGATTGATTGGAGAAATATCACTACCACTATTAATTTCTGTTACATCTAAATCTGCAATAGCTGCTTGAAGTCCAGTCCATTCATTATTGAAAAAGCGATTATAACGAACATAAGGACTGACGGTTACTTGGTCATTTATCCCAATTTCAATACCCATACCAAGTCCTAATTTTAAACCAAATCCTTTATCATTGACATCATACACGTCCCTCATTTTTGCATTATAAGAACTAGCTCCAGCGATAAATTCTACATAAAAACCTTTCTCTAATAATCCTGCATCTCTTGAAAAAGTAGGACAATCACAATCTGCTTCCAAACTAAGCAAAAATATTTTACTACTTAAACTTAAGTCAATTTGACGTAATTTAAAACTTCTATCAATTCTGTCAATTTGAGTCGTTTTTGAAAAAGCGGTCCCCGCATTCAAATGAAATTGTACCCGATAATTCTCAAATCCAGCAATTTTAAAATCTACTTCTTGCGCAAAACCACTTTTTAATAGTCGCTCATTGCTGCGATTGCCAAAAACTGCAGTTTCCCATTCTGGAATGGTTTGTACAAAATAGGCACCTGATATTCCACCTTGTAATTGAGCGAGGACATTATTGGAGAAGAGAAAAATTACTAGACCTGCAAAAATTAAACGCATATTATTATTTTAGAAATTACAGTAATGATAACCAAACGGTAAAAACACAAATCCTAATATGTTGCAACCATTAAAGTATCTAAATTGGCTCTAATTTTCATGAATTCTATGATTTTTGGCTCATCTCTTTTTTTACCAACTGCACTTTTCCGAGGATTCCACCTTAACAAAAGTAGTGGTAGTTCTCCTTGTTGTTTAAAATTGGTTTGTTGAAAATCCTTGGCAAAACCTATTTGGTCGATTAATGGATACAGCACTCTTGTTTCTGAGAAAATCTTTGCTAACACTACTTTATTTTGAAGACTGTCTACTTGGTTGGTTAGGTCAATTATCCTTTGTTCTCTTTCGGTTTGTAGTTTTTCTAAATTGGCAACTTTGGTACTTAACTCCCCTTGAAAACCGCCCATTTCACTTTTTAATCGCTGTATTTCATCAAACGGAATTTCTTTACTTTGGAAGTCCGTTATCTTGACTGCTTTACCAATAATCTGGGATAAAATTTGTTCGCAGGAATCTATGGTAGAAGCTTCGACGGGTTGACCGATTAACTGGACATCCAAATAAATAATAGAATCCGTTTTTGAAGGTTCCCAATCTGCAATTGCGGTAAAGTCATTTTCAAAATGTTTATTCAAAAAAGCTTCAATTTTTTGGTCTTCATTTAGGTCATTATAGGTGGAAATTAAAATAGTTAATGCTGGATATAAAATTAGTAAAGAAAAAATGATAATGAAGATTTTATTTCTTCTTTTTTCTTTTTGGTTCGGGTATTCTTTGTATTTAAATCTGAGTATCCGAATGACGGTATATGTAGATACCGCAATAAAAAAGGAGTTTAGAAAGAACAGATAAAAAGCTTTTAAGAAAAAGTCGTAGCGACCATTTGCTAGACCAAAACCGGCAACACAGACAGGAGGCATTAAAGCCGTAGCAATGGCGACACCTGGTATTGCGTTAGATTTATCCTTCCTTGTTGTTGAAATGACTCCAGCAGTCCCTCCAAAAATAGCGACTAAACCATCCAATAAATTAGGAGCAGTCCTAGCACTAATTTCATCCGTAATATCTCCAAATGGCGTAATAAATCGGAAATAAACATAACTGGTAACTAGTGCAATAATCGCTGCTAACATAAAATGTTGCAAAGAGGAAGACAAGGTTTCTCGATCATTGATTCCAACACCCAATCCAATCCCCAAAATTGGAGACATCAGCGGCGAAATTAACATCGCACCAATAATGACAGCAGGAGAATTAAGGTCTAATCCTAAGGAAGCTACCATAATGGAACACATCAATAAGACGGCATTAGCTCCTCGCATTCGTCTATTATTGACAATGTTGAGGATAGTGCCCTTTTCGTCCATTCCATCTCGTAAATCAAATAAATCGAAGAAGAATTCTTTTATGTCCTCTAATATTTGGTTAACAGTTTTGTCGTACCAATGCTTATGAGGTTTTCCTTTACTTGATGTTCCTAAATTGTTCTCAGGCATGTTTTTCCTTTTGAATGACCAATAATAATTCCGTAAATTTACAATGTGAGTCCCTAAAAACAAGGGCGTTCCAATTTATTTTTTAATTATCCATTAGTTTATGAAAACGGTTTATTTTATTCGACATGCGAAATCTAGTTGGTCTGATATGTCTTTGAGCGATTTTGACCGCCCGCTAAATAAAAGAGGTAAAAGAGATGCGCCTATGATGGCTCAAAAACTGCAAGAAATGGGTGTTCGTCCAGATGCTATTTTAAGTAGCACTGCCAATAGAGCTTTTACTACTGCGACCCATTTTGCGAAAGCCTTAGGAATAGCTAGAAATGAAATTATCGAAGCGCCATCAATTTATGAAGCCTATTATAGTACTGTTTTAAAGATTGTTCAAAATCAACCAGAGCAATGGAATACCATTTTAGTCTTTGGCCATAATCCTGCTTTTACAACTATTGCTAATTCTTTTGATGGGGATTATATAGACAATGTGCCGACTTGTGGAATTGTAAAAGTGACTGCGGATATTAAGGAATGGGCGGATTTTGATGAGGAATCAGGGAATGTTTCTGCTTTCTATTATCCAAAGCAATTTTTGTAAATTAGTTTTTACTTCCCAGTTTTTTGTTGTTTATTAGTGTTCATTATTAAAAAAAATCATTAAAAAGTTATATAAATGAAAAACCTAGATAGAAGAAAATTTATCAAACGCACTGCCTATTCTGGTGCAGGATTGGCAATGGGAACCAGTATGACCAATTGTGCAACTCCTCAGGCAATACCTGCCTCTGAGGGAACCTACATGGGCGGTTTTGCTGCACCAAAATTAGAAACGGTCAGAGCGGCATTTATTGGTGTTGGATATCGTGGACCAAATCATCTACGCTTTTTAGCTGGATTTGACGGTTTTGAGGTGGTGGCGATTTCTGATTTATACGAAGATAATGTAAAAAAGGAAGTGGAGTTTTGTGAAAAAGTTGGTGCTGGTCAACGACATCAAAATATTGCGCAATATTTTGGTAGTGAAGATAAGTGGCGGTTGATGTTGGATGAAGTAAAGCCTGATGTGGTTTTTGTTTGTACCAATTGGAAAAATCATGCGCCGATGGTGATTGAGGCAATGAAAAAAGGAGCACACGCCTTTGTAGAAGTTCCAATGGCTTTAACGATTGAAGAGATGTGGGAGATAGTCAATACTTCTGAAGAAACCAAGAAGCATTGTATGATGATGGAAAATGTGAATTATGGACGAGATGAATTGATGTACCTAAATATGTGCCAACAAGGAGTTATTGGTGAATTAATGCATGCGGAAGCTGCTTATATTCATGAACTTCGATTTCAAATGGAAAATGAGGAAAGAGGAACTGGTTTTTGGAGAACGCCTCACTATGCTCATAGAAATGGTAATTTATATCCTACCCATGGACTTGGACCCGTTGCCCAGTACATGAATTTGGCTAGACAAGATGATAATTTTGGTAGTATTGTTTCTTTTTCTACGCCTGCAAGAGGTCGGAAGTTGTATGCTGATAAGAATTATGCTGCTGACCATAAATGGAATCAATTGGATTGGAAAGGAGGAGATTTGAATACGTCCATTATCAAAACTACAATGGGGCGTACGATTATGATTCAATGGGATGAAACAAGCCCTAGACCTTATTCCAGACATAATTTAGTGCAAGGGACTAAAGGTACTTTAGCAGGATTTCCAACTAGAGTAGCTTTTGAGGGTGGCTTTGAAGGTATCAATGATAGCCACCATCAATGGATTCAAGGGGAACAATTGCAAGCGCTATATGAAAAATTTGACCACCCATTATACAAACGAATGGTAAAACGTTCAGAAGGCAGTGGACATGGTGGAATGGACGGTATCATGGCTTTCCGAATCCTAGAATGCTTGCAAAAAGGTTTGCCATTAGACCAAAATGTATATGAAGGTTGTTTTTGGTCGGCTGTTTCTCCTTTAAGTGAGGCATCAGTCGCACAAGGTGGCATGCCACAGAATTTCCCTGATTTTACAAGAGGTAAATGGAAAACGACCGCTCCTTTGGCGATTATTTCTTAAATTAGATTAAGATATACCTGAACAAAATTAGGTTCTTACAACGACAATACGACACAACGCTATAAAAGCTGATTGTTAAATCGTTGTGTTCGTTGAGGCGTTGTGAGAAATTTAGCAACAAATAAGTGCAAATATTTAATTGAAGGTTTTTAAAACTTATTAAATTAAAACTCATCTGTGTTACTAAAAATCTGAGGTATAAAATTAATATAACACGCATTTATGCTTCTTTACTACTATTAATTTTTAGGCAAATTATCTCTTTAGTATTTTTTCAAAGTTCCTTAGTAATTTTTTAATTTTTTTAATAAAAATGAATAGAAAGACCTTCCTAAGAAATACTTCTATTTTACTTACTGGTCAACTATTGGGTTGTAATTCAAATTCCAAAAAGCTACAAGAATCAGCTTTAATTTCTTTTGATTTGCATACACATCCTGGGGTTTTTATTAAAAAAGGAATGGCGGATTATCCTGGTGATTTGGCTTTTGCCAAAAGGATGGAAGATATGCAAACCCATAAATTGAGTGGTGCATTTTTTTCCTTGGTAGCTGATATGCCATTACTCAAAATTACAGAGACTGGGATTGTACCTAGGGGTAAATTTAAAGCAGGTGAGGGATGGGCAGAGTTTGAAAAACAATTAGCTATTATAAAAGATTTATTAGCAAAAAATGGAATTGAGATAGCTTTTTCAGGGAAAGAATTAAAAACTGATGGTACTATTCAAGCTTATTTGTCTTGCGAAGGTGGCGATTTTTTAGATGGTCAGATTGAGAATGTAGCAAACTGCTATGCTGAAGGTGTTCGGTCTATTCAGTTGGTACATTATGCGCCAAATTTGTTGGGAGATTTACAAACTTGGAAGGCAGAATATGGTGGATTGTCGCCTTTTGGAAAGGAAGTGGTCAAAGAGATGAACCGATTAGGCATGGTCATAGATGTTGCCCATGCTTCCGTTAGAACCGTTAAAAATGTAGCTGATTTAACACAAACGCCTATTCTACTTTCCCATAGTATATTAAAAGGAAGTAATAATGGCCCTGTTTCTGCTCGTGCAATTAGTAAAGACCATGCAAAATTAGTGGCGGATACTGGAGGGGTAATAGGTATGTGGCCTTCTGGTTTTTCAGCTTCCTTTGATGCTTTTGTTGACCATACATTTAGTATGATTGATGCAGTTGGTATTGACCATGTTGGAATTGGAACAGATATGGATGGTAATTATAAACCAGTGATTAGCAATTATACGGAATTTGCAAATTGGCATAGCGCACTTCTCGCTAAGGGCTTATCCAAAGAGGAATTAGGGAAAATTGCAGGTGGAAATGCTAAACGAATTTTGGAAAGTGTGTTAGGGTAAGTGAGATATTTAAATTGTAAAGAGAAACAAAGTACATTAGGTCCTATAAAATTCTAAAAATAGCAGCGGTATCCATAAAATCAGGATAAACATCTTTTGCACCTAAATTTGTCAATTTTTTATTAGTATTAATATCAATGCCAATAAATCTAATGCCTAAATTCTTACAGGTTTTATAATCCCATTCGCCATCACCAAAGTAGATTATTTCTTCAAAATCGTGCTGAAATCTAGCCTTTGCTTGTTCAATCGTATGTAGGGTTATTCCTTCCCTAGTTTTGTGATAATCACTATTAGAAAAGGGGATTTTAGTGGTATCAAGTTCGATGACTTCTAATTTTGTGAGCGCAGATTTTCCCCAAGCACCCGTTGCTACACCAATCTGATAATTTGATTTAGCCTCCAATTGATGTATGAATTTATTTGCGCCTAAAACAGCTTGAAATTGAGTAGCATCCTTAATTTTCTCTGCTTTTAAATTTCCAATATGCGCATCATGCATACGTTTATACTCTGCTTCTGAAGGGTTTCTATTCAATCGTTGATTAATAATTTCTTCTGTTATTCCCCAATCTGTTACGTTTTGTAAGTCCGCCCATACTTGGTCGTGAATGTCTAATTGGAAAGTCTTTTCAAAAGCATTGATAAAACATTTATCGTCTACTGCTTTGGTATCAGTCAATGTACCGTCAATGTCAAAAATTATTAATTTCATAAAATAGGCGTTATACCAAGCAAGGTCTAAAAAATATTCTGAAAAATTAACTTTCTTCTCTTAATTTTATAATTCTATCTACCAATATTTATTATTTCTATGCCTTCCGAAATTGCTAATTTCCTTTAATAACTTAGAATAACCTCTTAATTCCTTATCTTTGCGAAAAAAAATAAGTGACAGAAGAAAGACTACATAAATTCAAAAAAGCAGCAACTAGGCGCCAGCATAATTTGACTGTTATTTTAGAAAATGTACACGATGAACATAATTTAGGCGCAGTCTTAAGAAGCTGTGACTCAGTGGGCATAAAGGAAATTTTTGTACTATACACGGACCCTCAATTAAAAGACAGAACCCATATTAAACTTAATAAAAGAACTTCTTCTGGTGCTAGAAGATGGGTAGATGTACATTTGTATGCCGACCCTGATGCTTGTTTTGCGCATGTTAGAAGAAATTATGAAAAGATATATTCTACTCATTTGGAAGAAGACCCGACTTCCCTATACCAATTAGATTTAACGCAGTCAGTGGCTTTAATGTTTGGCAATGAAAAGGATGGCTTAAGTGAATTGAGTTTAAGTCACTCAGATGGAAATTTCATAATCCCTCAAATGGGTATGGTTCAGAGTTTAAATATATCAGTCGCTTGTGCAGTGAGTATTTATGAAGCTTTACGACAGCGAGATGCTGCTGGTATGTATACCGATAATCTGCCGTTAACAGAAGCGGAGCAAGTAGCTTTATACGAGGAATTTAAAAACAGACAATTGATTCGGGATAAACGGCATATTTCTGAAAGGATAAAATAATTGTTATTAAATACAAATAGAGCTATTCTATACCATTTTATAGCCTAAATCCGTGTTATTTATATTAATAAATCTTTCCAGTAATACTGATGCTAGGAATAAAGTTGTATTCACTTGTTATGCTGAATTAGTTACCGTTTTTTCAGCCTTCCTCCAATACCAAATCCTTTTGAAAAAAAGACCTGCCCATCCTTAATGGTTACCCCTTCAGCGGGGTCTTCTTTCAATAACAATGCACCATCCATATCTACATAATCCAGCATTGGCAATAAATGAGCGATAGCAGAAATACCAATACTAGATTCTGTCATACAACCAACCATCACCTTCATATTCAAGGCTTTTGCTTGCTGAATCATCTCTAAGGCAGGAGTCAATCCTCCACATTTCATTAATTTTATATTGATACCATGAAAGTGCTGATGGCATTTTTTTACGTCTGAAGAGACTTGACAACTTTCATCAGCGATTAAGGGCAGCACACTTTTTTCAAAGAGTATTTTCATTCCTTTCCAATCTTCTTTTGCTAAAGGTTGCTCTAGAAACTCTACTCCTAATTCTCGCATTGCAACGGCATTTTTTAAAGTTTCTTTTACAGTCCAAGCGCAATTGGCGTCCACTCTAAAAATAGCTTTGGAAGCTTGCCTCAATGCTTTGATAATTGCAATATCTTCCTTAGTGCCTAACTTTATTTTATAAATAGGACTTGGAAAAGCTTGCATTTGTTCCAACATATTTTCGATGGAACCAATAGAAATCGTGAAATTGGTTAAGGGTAAGTTGTCATTTTTTAAATCCCATGCTTGATATAATGGTAAGTTTTGTTTTTTTGCCCAAAGGTCATGCGCAGCTACATCTAATGCACAGAGTAAAAAAGGATGGTCTTTGAAAATAGGGTGGAGTTGTTTCCAAAATTGACTGGGGGTTTCAATTTCAAGGGTTTCTATGAATGCAGTATTTTTTTCTAATACTGAAAGGAATTGAGGTAAATTTTTTCCGTAATAGGTAATTACAGTAGCTTCTCCAAAACCAGATAGTTCACCATCTTTTAATTCTACGATAACTGCCTCGCGAAAATTAAAAGTCCCATAAGCTATGGTAAAAGGCTTTTTTAAAGGGAGCTTTAATGGATGTATTTTTAGCTGCATAATATTGTTTATGCGACCAAAATAAGTGTTTATTTAATATAATACCTTATGCCAACTTCTATTTGTTGCCATCTTTTTGCCTCTATAGAATTAGTTGTGGTTTGTGTCAAATAATTATTGCTTAAATGATAATTGGAGTAAGCGGATACCTTTGAGGAAATTTTATAGGAAAATCCCCCAATGGCTGCAAAATTAAAATCATTGATAATGCCCGAATTGGAATCTTGTGTACGCGTATTATAAGCAGAAAAAGCTGCATTATCAGTAGTGAAATTACTTTCTCCTGCTTGTTCATACCGAACCCCATGTAAGTATCCAATTTGTCCGCCAAAATCTATAGACCACTTTGGACTCAATTGATATTGAAATAGAATGGGTAATTCAAAATAATGAATTTTTGTATAATTAAAGTTGATAAATTGGTCTACTTGTGGGGCACCTAATCCTGTACCAAGGGTACCCGAAGCTGCAGCTGGGTCTAGAGGTGGTGGTGGAATTTCATTATCAGTTTGTGATGCTTCTTGATCATTAGATACTGCAATATCTGCATTGTCCTCCCCATTATTACTGAAAGGATTAGTTTTATTTCTTTTCGAATAACCTAGACCAACATGCAGGGTCCAATTTGGATTTAAAACTAAATTGCTGTGTATCCCTGCTCTAAAACTGCCTAGCTTATTATTTAACCCTCCAGCGTAAAACCCAAATCGCCATTTTATCGATTTTTTGGATACTGGATTCACGATGGGAAGGATTTTAATAGACTGTTCTTTTTGAAAAAGTGGAAATGTGGGTAATGGTAATAGTGGAATATTGTGATTTAACCACTTTTGATAGTTGTATTCAATCTTAGTAGAGAGAATTTGAGCATTGGAATTTTCTTTAAGCGGTTCAACCTTTCCTTTATTTTCTAATAAGAGAGGATTTGAATGCTGGTCTGTAGGTGCTTTTACTTCCTTGGAGATATTCGAAGCCTTTCCTACCAATAAACTTTTAGAAGTTCCAGGTTTATACTTTTCGTTGTTGGACTTTTGTGGGAATTGTTTGTGTTTAGAAATTTTCTTTGTAGGGGTAGTTTTTTTATCTTTTAGCTCTGTTGCTATATTAATTGTGGGCATTTCTACTTTAGCCACTTTTGCTACTTTATCGGTCTGTGTTTTAGGAACGATAGGTTGGTTTAAAGCTAAGTGAAATTGATAAGCAAATCCTACCATTAAAATTGCTACCAATCCTAAAAACCACATCCAAAAGAACCTTCTTTTACGCTTCTGTACAGGCATCTCCTTATCCAAAAGGTCGGACATGTTATCCCAACTTTGGTCAATAAATTTTGTGTCTATATGTTGCTTTTCTTTATCCATTTTCTGCGATAATTCCATCCTCAAAAAGGAAATTCTTTAATTTTTTTCTAGCTTCTGATAAATGCCATTTGGAAGTTCCTGTACTAATATTTAATTCGGTAGCAATCTCATGGTGTTTGTAACCTTCAATTGCATAAAGTATAAATACTCGTCGAGTTGCTTCGGGTAATCGGTCAATGGATTTTAAGATATCTTCTGCATAAAGCCCTTCTAAGACATAGTTTTCTCTAGGTTTGTCCCCTTTTTCTATTTCTAAAAAGTGAATGTTACTCGATTTTTTTTTGAAATGATCCGCTAAACTATGATAAACTATTTTTCTAATCCAACCTTCTAAAGAACCTGCAAATTTGAAAGTATCTAACTTTTTGAACACTCTAAGAAATCCAGTATTGACAATTTCCATAGCTAGATTTCGGTCATGGGTATACCGCATACACATCCCTATCATAACGGGGTAATATTTCCGATATAAGGCTTCTTGGTAAGTTCGGTCATTTGCTACGCATCCGTTTACCAATTCTTTTTCACTGTATGTTGGTTTTTTTCTTAAAATAAGATTCCAATTTTAAAATTAAATCTTCTAAAAGTATAGTCATCTTCATTTTTGGTAATAGTGTCTCCAAATGTTGTCGTATAAGTTGCTTTTTGCCAAGTCAATCCCATCCCTATTGTTAAATTTGCTTCATTGGATGCACCAAACCTAAAGCCTAATTCTGGTGCCAAGTAATACCCTCCTTTACTTTCTGCAAATCCATTATTCTCATTTTCTAAAGGTATCCCATATCCTGCGGCTAATTGGTAATAAGGACTGACATTGCTTTTTTTCAAATATCCTCTTGCTGTACCATAAATAGGAATTATACTGCCTAATCCTATATTATAATAATCCACACCAGTACCTAATCCAGCACCAATAAATCGGTTAAATTGATACCCAGCTTGTGCATGAACATTAAATCCATCTATATAATTGCCCCATAAATTATTTCCTCCAATATACCCTATGGAAGAATGAAAATAAAGCCCTTTTTCTCGAAATTCATAAGCTTTTTTATGCTTTATTTCTTTCCCTTCTGTTTCTGATTCGTTGGCTATTTGCACAATCTTTTTGATATTTTTTGCTTCAAATATCACTACTTGATTTTCATCTAGGCGCAATCGAAGCTCTTTTCCATGTTCATATACTTCGATTTGGCCTCTGAAAATACTGCCGTTTTTTAAATAAACAACGTCAGTTCTGACAAATTTATCACTACTTTGGGCAATTAATTGGCTGCTAAATAGCAAAGCCAATATTAGTACCAAATTTTTTATAATAGAATGTATCATTTCTAAAGATTTTGTGATTCATATGGATAGACGGAGCTTTTTTAGATAGGGTTGGGTGGTCAGCGGATATTTACTGAAAAATATTGTTTTTTTGAAGAGTGTCTGTTTTGAAAAAATAGTTTTATCAATTTTTAACTAATACAAGTTTAAGAAACAATCACATTTTTTTACCATAAATAACAAAAGCCTTTTCTAATATATAGAAAAGGCTTTTGAAATAGACCTAACAAGGTACTATTCTAAGACTTATATTTGACGGATTTATCAAAAGGCAATTTAAATTGATAAGCTAAATCTTGGTCTCTAGATTCATCTACAATATCTAATCCATAAACAACCTTTGATGGATCATCGTAAGTTAAGGTACCAAAAGCTCTATCCCAGATAGAAAAAATATTACCAAAATTGGAGTCCGTCCAAGGCAGTTCTCTGTGATGATGAAATTTGTGCATATTCGGCGTCACAAATACATATCCTAAAACCCTATCCAAAGTGGCTGGCATATTAATATTGGCATGTGTAAAATATGCAAAAAAGACGGTGATGATTCTATAGAATAAATAGAAAGCTAAAGGAATCCCAAAAACTAAGATAGCAATCATGGCAAAAACTTCTCTAAACACATAATCAATTGGATGGTGTCTAGTAGCTGAAGTAACATCGACTTGGGTATCACTGTGATGAACTAAGTGAAATCGCCACATCCATTGTACTTTATGTAATAAATAATGAACGGTGTATTGTGCCATTAAATCTAAAACAGCTACGGCTATGAATAATTCTGCCCAAATAGGAAGCTCAATCATGTTTAAAAGTCCAAATTGATTGGCAGAAATCCAAACAAAAATTCCAACCGTCAATGCTCCAAAAAGTACATTTATGGTTAAGTCACTTGCTAAAAAGACAAAATTTACACCTGCGTGCTTCCATTTTTTATAATTAAAATTCATTAATGGTAAACCCAATTCAACAATCCAATTGGCAGAGATACAAATGATTACCCACATGAATTTTTGCCAACTTGGCATGGTTTCAAAAAAATTCAAAAACGCTTCCATAACTGATTTAATTTTTAAAATAGAACATTGAGAAATTTGAATAGGATGCAATATAGGAAATGCACTTATATTTTTTGTTTTAGTTATGTAATTATTTTGGCCTTTTAATGTATTCTTTTGTCGAAAATTTGGATTTGTATTCGAAAATATAAGTATCATTGTTGTTAGAAATTAAGCAATCAATTAAACTATAAAGGCCATTTTTATGCAGAAAAATTTTCCACATATCTTCTTTTTTGTATTAGTAATCCTCGTGACGGGAGCGTTTGTAGGGCTGATTGGAGATTTTATGATGGGTATTTTTTGGGCGGTTATCTTGACCATTTTATTTCATCACACTTTTGATAAACTAAAAATAAGACTTAAAGGTAGAGGAAATTTAGCAGCAGCTTTGACGCTATTGTTTATTATATTAATTGTAATTGTTCCGCTTTTATTTATAGGTTCTTCTTTAGTTTCCGAAAGTCTTTTTTATTATGAAAAAGTAAACTCTGGAGAAATTGATTTGAAAGGGACAATAGACGATATTAGGGCAAGTATCCCAATGAATTTAGGCATACTTGAAGGTTACGGATTAGATTTAGATAAAGCAAAGGAAGGTTTGAATGATTTGATTACTAATGGGTCGCAAATGGCTGCAAGTCAAGCACTTACTTTTACGCAAAACTTCTTTAACTTCTTTTTGCAGTTTGCCGTGATGCTATATGTTCTATTCTTTTTATTAAGAGATGGAAAACAATTAATTGAAAGCATCATATGGGTTTTGCCCATCGGTGATGAAAAGGAACGAGCCTTATTTCGTCGCTTTGAGAGTGTTGCAAGGGCTACCGTGAAAGGAAGTTTATTAGTCGCAACTTTACAAGGAGTAATTGGAGGAATCCTCTTCTGGGCGGTTGGTATTCCTGCAGCCATGCTTTGGGGTGTGGTTATGATATTTTTGTCCTTATTGCCTATCGGTAGTACGATAATTTGGTTGCCCGCTGCAATTATTTTGTTTTTCCAAGGAGAGGTCGGCAGAGCCATTGCGATAATCATTGTAGGAGCTTTGGTAATTGGTTTAGCGGATAATATACTCCGACCAAGATTGGTTGGGCAAGACACCAAAATGCCGGATTATTTGATTTTGCTATCTACTTTAGGTGGTATTAGCTGGTTTGGTTTGTCAGGGTTTGTGATTGGGCCAATTATCGCTGCATTATTTATTACAGTTTGGCAAATGGTAGGAAAGGAGTTTGGATAAATACCATAAAAATAAGTAGTGGTTATCCAAAAATTGATTAGAACCACTACTTATTTATGATTTTTTTATTAGTATTTACCTTGTAAAACGATTACTTGGTCTTTTCTAAATTGTTACTTACTTTTTAATTTCTCTTTTCGTTTTTTCAATTGCCTTTCTAATTTATTGGTAGTCGCAGCTAGTGCCTTTTCAAAAGTATCTGATTGGTCTTTGGCAAAGGCATCTTTTCCAGGTAAGTCTATATTGATTTCTACCATCTTTCCTTCATGCACTTTGGCATCTTCTAACTTAAGGAAAACGTCTACTTTTATTATCCTATCATAAAAGGTACTCAACTTGTTTACTTTCTTCTCAATCAATGTTTTCAAAGTGTTCTTGACTTCAAATGGCGCATGAATTTGAATCTTCATATGTTACTTATTTAAGTTAGTAAAAGGTAATATAATTAGAATTTGGTTTGTTTAAGTTTGATAATCCTTAACAGTGCTATGGGTTAACTAATTAACCCAAGTCATTTACATTGGGTAATATAACAATTAAACAGAGGATTTGGATATTGCTTTTTCAAAATCTCCTAAATCTAAGGCATTCAAACACATTTCCTTCGTCAGCATTCCTTTTCTTGCTGCCAAAGTACCATAGTGTATATCATGAATCCCTTTTGTGCTATGTGCATCAGGATTAATCGAAATTTTCACACCTTTCTCCAAAGCATATGGAATCCAAGTCCAATCTAAATCTAAACGATAAGGGTGTGCGTTCAACTCTATGTAAACCCCATTGGCAGCACAAGCATCAATTACCTTTGGATGGTCTATAGGGTAGCCTTTTCTTGATAATAGCAATCTGCCAGTTGGATGACCTAACATGGTGGTGTATGGATTCTCAATGGCTTTAAGGAGGCGATTAGTGGCTTTTTCCTTGTCCATTTTTAAGTTGGAATGGACAGAAGCTATAATAAAATCAAATTGCTTAAGTATATCTTCCTCATAATCTAATGCTCCACTGCTTAAGATATCTGACTCTATGCCTTTTAGGATTTTAAAATCATCCCCAAATGATTGATTTAGTTGGTCAATTTCTGCCCATTGCTGATACAATCTTTCTGGTTTTAATCCATTGGCATAAAAAGCTGATTTGGAATGGTCTGTTATACCAATATATTGGTAGCCAAGCGATTGACTATACTCCGCCATTTCTTTAACGGTGTTCAATCCATCGCTGTAAGTGGTATGGGAATGAATAACGCCTCTAATATCTTTTTCTTCAATTAATGTAGGTAAATTTCCTGCTTTGGCTATGTCTAGAATGGTCGATTCTTCTCGTAATTCGGGAACAATATAGGGTAGGGAAGCAGCCTTGAAAATTTCAGCTTCCGTCGCAATCCCTTTAAAAGTTTTGATTGGTGACTGTTCTAAAAAGGCATCGATAAACGGTTTGTTTCCTGAGAACCAAAATAGTTTTGAGCCAAATTCATTACCAGCACAATGATATAAGGTTACAGGGGTTCCTTGTTCTGTTTTTGCTTGAAATACTCCCTTTTCTTCGTTTTGTAAAATTAATTTTTCTTCATTAAAAATGGAGCTGATGGACTCATCTGAAGCAATCAAAATCTCAATATTGTTTAAGATAGGACTCAGTCGACGAATGGCTCCAGTTAAGGCAATTTGCGCTGATGGAAATTGTGCCTTTAGGTTTGCTACTAATTCATTGGCTTCCGTTTCCAAAGAAGCAAAATGGAAGGAATCTTTACTTTTTAAATAGTATTCTAATTTTTGTCTTAAATCTTCCTGTGTTTTTTGTCCAAAACCTTTGGCTTCAATTAATCGATTTTCTACACAAGCATATAATAATTCTCCAATAGTTTCTATCTCCATTTCTTGCCAAATCACTTCCACTTTTTTCGGGCCAAAACCTTTGATTTTGAGCATTTCCATTACACCTGGAGGGGTTTTATCTGCATATTTTTGGTAAGTAGCCATTGTTCCATTATCCAATAATTCTCGAATTTTTCCACTAATGGCCTTTCCTATACCTTTTAATTCATTGATTTCCCCATCAGACATTTCTGTCAACGGTGTCCCCAATTTTCGAAGCGTAATGTAGGCACTCGAATAAGAACGAATTTTAAACTTATTCTCCTTGTGGAGCTCCATTATTTTGGCGAGGTCTTGAAAAGCGTTGGCTATTTCTTTATTGGTCATTTTGTGTAGTTTTAACAGGACAAAAACCGTCCAGTTTTATTCCACAAAACTAAGCTAATCTTATTAGGTTACAAAAAAAACCGTGTACCAAATTAATGGTACACGGAAAACTTATTACTAGGAAATTTTTATACTTAACTTTTTATTTTTCTAAGTTCTAACTGTTTTCTTATATCTAATGCAACCTCTTCTGTTAAATCATAATTTCTCATAACCCACATCGCTATCAAGGTGCCTACTATCGGAAAGCCAGAATAGAATATTCGCATGCCTGTTACAGCTCCCTCTGGTTGAGATGCTGCATCTGGTGTAAATCCAACCCATGTCATAAATAGCCCACTCAATAAACCAGCAATGGCAAATCCAAATTTGACCATCCACCAATAAATACTACCAAATATTCCTTCTCTTCTTTTGCCAGTATTAAGTTCATCTAAATCACAAACATCTGCGGTCATAGACATCATCAGCATAAATAGTCCACCTATTCCAAAAGAAAAGAATGGGAGTGCAATTAAAAATAGGTAAGGTTTTCCTGGCACAAATAAAAACCAGAATAAAATATAACCAATAATTGATATCCCTTGCGATATTATAAAAGTTTGCTTTTTTCCAAATTTCTTAGACATTCTTGTAACGATTGGAATTACAAGAAAGGTCGTAGCTAAGGCCCCTAAACACCCATGAAGTGTAGGCCAAATTCCAGCTGCTCCTGCATCACCATTAAACATGTAATAAACGATTATAAAAAACGAAAATGCAGCAATAGTATTGAAAGAATTGAAAATGAAAAAGGTTGCAATACACAACTTTCTAAATGGCTTATTACTTAAAGCTTCTTTAAAACCTTTGAAAATTTCCTTCAAACTGCTTCCCATCGTCTGCAGGTTAATAGATGCAAAACTTGACTCATTAAGGGTAGATTCACTTTTGATAAATATAGCTGGAATCATTGCAAATATCATACAAGTAACCCCAACCCAGATAGATAATTCTCTACACCCTTCTGCTGGATTCTCGAACCATTCTGGATCATATAGTATAACCCAAAACCATGGAGCTATAACCCATGCCCATTGACCAATCCATTGAGCTGTTGCCATAATGTTTGTCCTTTCATGGAAATCAGAACTCATCTCGTAACCCATCGCTACATAAGGTACACTAAAAATAGTGAGTCCTAGATAAAAGAAAAAGGACCAAACCATGAAGTACGTAAAATTATAGGAAAGGCTATTTTCAGGATATAACTGCCACATGAAATAGTAGGAGATGCCCATAATAATTGCTCCAATAAATACATATTGTTTTCTTCTTCCCCATTTTGAACGTGTATTATCTGAAATAAAACCCATAATTGGGTCTGTAAAACAATCGAAAATCCGTGGGAAGAAATAAACTATTCCCCACATTAGCGGAGGAAAACCAAGGCCTTTAACTAAGACCATCATAAATACACCTAATGCCGCAGGAAACATCTGGTTGGCTAACATTCCAAAACCAAAAGCTACCTTTTGACCAAATGGTACGATATCACTGGCTGCTGTTTTATGTTGTGTCATTTTTTCGTTTTGTACCGACAAATTTATTCGTCGGATTATTTAAAATGTCGAATATCTGCCTGAAGGTAGTCAGGTATTCGACAGTATTTAGACCTACTCATATTATTGACTAACCAATTTACCCTTTGTAGGCGGCAGTTTAACACTTTTGAGCAAAGTTTCTTTATTTCCTTCATAAGTTTTGACGATAGGATTACCTCCTCTTTCAAGTTCTTTAAAAACTCCTTTGTCTACTAAATCCCATACGGCATATTTTGCCTTTCCTTCGATGGTAAATAAACCAAAATAGTTTTCAGAGCCTGCTGGATTTTTTTCGTCCTTCCAATTTTCATTAAATGCTTCAAAGTAAAAACAAGCGATTCCTTTTTCTTTTGTCCAATCCCGCATTAATTTATAATACAGCCCTTCTTTATATTCATCAGTTGCTTTTGTCCCATTATTTCCATAGAATCCATTCGAAGAACTTGCCCAACCTGTTTCCCCAATGTGAATGGTTTTTTCTATTCCAATGCTTTTAATATAATCTGCCGTTTTTTGATATTGAGCTATTCCATAATCTCTTGCACGGAGCATCGCTACATCCATTTTTTTAATATCAGAAAGTTCTTCTTCACCTTCAAATATACCCCAGAAATCAGGATTATAGTGGGTCTCATGCATCGGATAAATATGTAAGGATACAAAATCTACTGCCTTTATCAATTTTTCTAAATCCTCTTTATGATATTCTTCTGCACTGCCACCGCCCCAA